>JAFXOO010000029.1 GCA_017528675.1 Oscillospiraceae bacterium
ACGCTCCGGGAGACATACGAACTGCCTGCCGGATTTCTCTCCACACAGCCGTGGATCCTTGCAGTGACACTGATCGGTGACCACCGCATCGAGGCAAACAGCATGAACCGCACCGGCAGCCGCAGGGACACCACTGACTATGACAGTGTCGACAACGGCGAGCGGGTGCTTGCGGCAGACCCGTACCGCGGCGCGTTCACCTGGTATGACGGGCACATCGGCGAGGACCCGCAGGTCGTCGTGGAGCGCCGTGAGACAAGAGAAGAAATGCTGGCAGCGATGACGGACAAGCAGCGTGAGGTGTTTATCCTGTACTACCGCGACTGTATGACACAGGATGAGATCGCCGAAATGCTGGGCATCGCAAAGATGTCGGTCAACGAGAGACTGCGGTATGCACTGGCAAAGGCAAAAAAATTTTTCTGAGACCCCTTACAAATCGCTTCTCCCACGACAGTATATGAGAGGGCTTGAAAAGACACCGATCAACAGCGGCTGCACAGCCCTCGCAGCCGGGCCCATTTACATTGACCGCAAGGTCACACAGAAAGGAAAAAGCCTATGGAAAACAGAACCCCGAAGAACCGCTATAACGGCGGTGCCGCAACTGATTCCGGCAAAACCGCAGAGAAGCCGGATGTTCTCAAGCTGATCGAAGAGGCGATGGACAAGCGTGCCGGAGATATCGCACAGACCGCAACGGATATGTTCCGCTTCATGTCGATGGCGTCTGCGATGCTCCCGAACATGGAGCTGGATGTCGGCGTATTCCGCCTGAAGACCACCGATGACGGCGTGTCGTTCGAGATCCGCTATCCGGCGGACTTCAAGCGCACGATCAGCAATGACAGCAGCATTGCACAGAAGGTGCCGGCGGGCGATGACGAGGAGGAGGGACTGCTCTATGACGGAGACTGAGAAGAACAAGCTGTCGGAGCCTATTCCGGTAGACGCAAAGAAGCTGATCGACGGGCTCGGTACGATCTTTGGCGGTGTCATCCAGCTTCTGAATTCAATGGAGCCGGGCATGGCACAGCAGCTTGCAGACATGGCGATCAATGGCGTGCCGAAGCCTGCGGCTGAAACGGCCCCGGAGAACCTGAACATCGACGATTTTGAGGAGATCATCTCGGCAGACGATCTGCCGTGGGACACCGAGCCGGAGGAAAAGCCGAAGGAGCAGCCGAAAAAGAAAGCCTCTGCTAAGAAACAGGAGCCTGCATCAGAACTGACCGCCGACGACCTCATCCGTGTTGTCACACAGAAGATCAAGCAGAATCGCGCCAACAAGGACAAGGTCCTCACGCTGCTGAAATCATACGGCGCAGCGAAGGTCAGCGACATTCCGCAGGATAAGTACGAGGCATTTCTTACCGATGTGTCTCAGCTCTGATGGGAGGTGAAGCATCATGCCAAGAAAAAAGAAGGAGTCGGTCTCCGGTGTCCCACCCGATGCGCCGGGCATCGACCACGCAAGCCGCGCACACGCTGTCCTCTCGGCATCGGCGGCAAAACGCTGGCTGAACTGTCCGCCGTCTGCACGGCTGAATGAGCAGTTCCCGAATACATCCAGCGAGTTTGCCGAGGAAGGGACAGCGGCGCATGAGCTGTGCGAGTACAAGGTGCGGAGGTATCTGCATGACCGCATGGAGCGCCCGCAGTCGGGATACTACACCGAGGAGATCGAGCAGGCTACGGATATCTACGCCGAGTTCGTCATTGGCATTATCGAGGAAATGAAGGCAAACGGCGCAGAGCCGATGGCACTTGTGGAGGAGAAGCTGGACTACAGCCACGTTGCACCGAGTGGATTCGGAACAGGCGATATGATCGTCATCGGAAAAGATGCTGAAAGACGGGGCCTCCTCCACATAGTGGACTACAAGAACGGGAAAGGCGTTTTTGTGGATGCCGACCATAATCCGCAGATGATGCTGTATGCGATAGGCGCACTTCGGGCGTATGACTTTATCTACGATGTGGAGATCGTCAGAATGTCCATTGTGCAGCCCCGTCTTGACAATATCAGCACCTGCGAAATGCCGGTCACAGAGCTGAATGAATGGGCGGAAAGCATCAAGCCCATTGCCAAACTTGCCTACGAAGGTAAGGGCGAACAGCGGCCGGGCGACTGGTGCCGCTTCTGTAAAGCCAAACCTGTATGTCAGGCGTGTAAGGATGAAGCACTGGCCCTCTGCCGTGAGGATTTCCTCGACCTTGACGCAGGAGCATTCGATACCGCAGAGGAATCGGATATGACTGCGCCCTATGAAGCAGATACACAGACTGCCGTTTTCAAGCAGCCGGGACTGATCCCCATAGCAGAACTGGCGGAGATACTGCCGACACTGAACAGGATATCCTCGTGGATAGAGGCGGTATTCGCATTCGTCTCCTCCGAGGCAATCAACCACGG
>JAFXOO010000030.1 GCA_017528675.1 Oscillospiraceae bacterium
CGACCAGTGATCCGGATCTGGTGATCGTGGACTACAAGGACGATGCCACCGCATTCAACGGTGAGAAGAAGGGTACCATCGTCGGCGAGGGTGTCATCAACAACCGTATGACCAATTACAGGTTCAGCCTGCTGGAAAAGGAAGGCGTACCGACCCATCTAGTAGAGGAGCTCTCTGATCGTGAGACACTCGTGAAGAAGGTCTCCATCGTGCCGCTTGAGGTCATCATCCGCAATGTGGCAGCCGGCAGCTTCTCCAAGAGAATGGGCGTAGAGGAGGGCAGAAAGCTCCTGACTCCGATCCTCGAATTCAGCTATAAGAACGATGATCTGGGCGATCCGTTCATCAACGATTACTATGCACTCGCACTTGGTCTTGCAACCAGGGAGGAGCTGGATACCATCGCAGCATATGCCTTCAAGGTCAATGAGTTCATGGTCGGCTTCTTCAAGAAGCTCAACATCGACCTGATCGACTTCAAGATCGAGTTTGGCCGCACCTCCGATGGAAAGATCATCCTTGCAGATGAGATTTCCCCGGATACCTGCCGCTTCTGGGACAGCACGACACACGAGAAGCTCGACAAGGATCGCTTCCGCAGAGACCTGGGCAATGTTGAGGAGGCATACCAGGAGATTATGAAGCGTCTGATGGGAGAATAATATGGGCGGATTCTTCGGAGCAGCTTCCGAAAACGACTGCATCACAGATGTCTTTTTCGGAACAGACTATCATTCCCATCTCGGCACACGCCGGGGAGGTATGACTGCATTTTCTAAAGAGCGTGGCTTCCAGAGAAGCATCCACAGCATCGAAAATTCTCCGTTCCGTACCAAATTCGAGGAAGACATTGTCAACATGCAGGGCAAGCTCTGTATCGGCTGCATCAGCGACACCGATCCGCAGCCGATCATGATGCGCTCCAAGCTCGGTTTGTATGCGGTGTGCAGCATCGGTGTGATTCAGAATGCCAGGGAGCTGGTAGCTGAGCTGCTGAGCAGCGGTTGTGCCAGCTTTGAAGCGATGAGCTCCGGCAATATCAATTCCGGTGACCTGATCGGTGCCCTCATCTCCCAGAAGGACACCTTCACGGACGGCATCCGCTATGCCCAGGAGAAGATTGTCGGAACCATGAACCTTGTCATCCTGACAGACGAGGGCATCATCTGTGCCCGTGACCGGTTCGGCAGACTGCCCATCATCATCGGCAAGCGCAGTGACGGCTACTGCTTCTCGCTGGAATCCTTTGCATTCCAGAAGCTCGGCTATTATGTGCATAAGGAGCTGCGGCCGGGTGAGATTGTCCGTCTGACGGCAAAATCCTGCGAGACACTTGCACCGGGAACAGACGACCTGCATATCTGTTCGTTCATGTGGACGTATTACGGCTATCCGAATGCCGTTTATGAGGGCGTGACCGTAGAGACAATGCGGACACGCAACGGCGAAATCATGGCACAGAACGACATTGACAACGGCTGTCTTCCGGATGTAGACTACGTCTGCGGCGTTCCGGATTCCGGCACACCGCATGCCATCGGCTACGCCAACCGCAGCGGTATTCCGTTTGCAAGACCGTTCATCAAGTATACCCCGACCTGGCCGAGAAGCTTCATGCCGACCAGCCAGACCCTCCGCAACCAGGTGGCTAAGATGAAGCTCATCCCGGTTCACGAGCTGATTGAAGGCAAGCGCCTGCTGTTCGTGGATGACAGCATCGTCCGTGGTACCCAGATGCGTGAGACAGTGGAATTCCTGTACGAGAACGGTGCCAGGGAAGTGCACATGCGCTCTGCCTGTCCGCCGATCATGTACGGCTGCAAATACCTGAATTTTTCAAGAAGCACCTCCGAAATGGAACTGATTGCCCGCCAGGTCATCGATGCGCTCGAAGGCCCCGACGGTCTGCGGTACCTTGCGGAGTACAGTGATTCCCGCACAGAAAGAGGCCGCAAGCTTCGTGACGAAATCTGCCGTCGGCTAAAGCTGACGAGTCTGGAATTCCAGTCACTCCCCGGCACAGTCAAGGCAATTGGCAGACCGGAATGCGAACTCTGTACCTACTGCTGGACGGGAAAAGAGGATTCCGAACCCGAGTTTACATCCCAGCTCTGTGACTAATCAAGACGCAATGCAGCAGGCCGGCGCAGGCAAGCCGGATGTTCTGCAAGCAGCTTCAGACGCACCGGGCTAAGATGTACCAGACGAAAAAAACGAACCGAGGCACAGCTTTTTCCTGCCCCGTGTCAATTAGGAGGAAATCCATGAGTAAGAGTTTTTCTGAGAGCTACAAGAAAGCCGGAGTGGATGTTACTGCCGGCTATGAGGCTGTCAAGCCGATGAAGCAGCATATTGCCCGCACTAATATCCCCGGCGTGCTGTCCGGTATCGGCGACTTCGGCGGCCTGTTCGAGCCGGATCTGACCGGCATTGAAAAGCCTGTTTTTGTATCCGGAACAGACGGCGTCGGCACCAAGCTGAAGCTGGCGTTCCTGATGGACAAGCATGATACTGTGGGTATCGACTGTGTGGCAATGTGTGTCAACGACGTCATCTGCTGCGGTGCAAAGCCCCTGTTTTTCCTGGACTATATCGCTGTCGGCAAGAATTATCCGCAGAAGGTCGCCACCATCGTTTCGGGCGTTGCAGAGGGCTGCGTGCAGGCCGGCTGCGCACTGATCGGCGGTGAAACGGCTGAAATGCCGGGATTCTATCCGGTGGATGAATATGATCTGGCAGGCTATACGACCGGCGTGGTCGACAAGAAGAAGATTGTGGACACCGCATCCCAGAAGCCGGGGGATGTGCTGATCGCACTGAAGTCCTCCGGCGTGCATTCCAACGGCTTCTCCCTCGTGCGCAAGGTCTTTTCCATCAACGAGAAGAACCTCGCAGTCAGCTTCGATGAGCTGGGCATGACGCTCGGCGAGAGCCTGCTGACCCCGACGAAGATCTATGTGAAGCCCGTCCTGAAGCTGATGGAGGAAGTCACGGTCAAGTCCGTTTCCCACATCACCGGCGGCGGTTTCTACGAAAACATTCCGAGATCTCTCCCGGAGGGCATCTCCGCACACATCGCCAAGAAGGATGTGCAGATTCTCCCGATTTTCGACCTGATTGCAAGAACCGGCCATATTCCGGAGCGTGATATGTTCAACACCTTCAATATGGGTGTCGGCATGATCGTGTCCGTGAATGCAGAGGATGCCGACAAGGCAGTCCGCATTCTGAACGAAGCCGGCGAGGAGGCTTACATCCTCGGTGAACTGGTTGCGTCCGATGAGGGCGTTATCCTCGACTAATGGAACATTCCGGCATACGGATCCCGGACATCATTGCCGTGATTCTTACGGTCTTAGCGGCGATCGTAGTCTTGTGGTCGCCGTATCACCTATGGTTTCCGGTTGTGCTGGCAGGCATGCCGGCGCTCTGGCTTCTGTTCCGCTATCTTTTGCTGCGGCATGAGCTGAAGACCGGGAATCCGGGCATTGCGAAGGTTGTCGGCACAGAGCACCAGACACGCACAACCCGGATGCGCAACCGCCCGGATATCACGCTTGAATTGTATGCGCCGGTCGTGGAATACGACACGCCGAACCAGAAAATGCGCATCACCTATCCGGTCTTTTCGGTGAACAAATGGTTTGAGGAGGGGCGCAGCTACCCCATCCATTATTCCGTGCGGCATCCGTGGCAGTTCTGGTTCCTCGACCGGCAGAAGGAACGCCTTCTGCGGCTTGAGACGATGCTGGCGATTGTCGGCCCTGTGGCAGTACTCTACGGCGTATGTCTCAGCATTGCTTACTTGTTAGTTTAAAGGAGTGGAATCTGATGAAAAATATCGTTGTCCTCGTATCGGGCGGCGGAACCAATCTACAGGCTCTGATGGATGCACAGAGCAGGGGAGAGCTGCGTGGCGGCAGGATTACCTGTGTCCTCTCATCCAATCCGGATGCCTATGCCCTGACCCGGGCAGCGAACGCCGGCATTCCGACCATTGTGCTGCCCCGGAAGGCGTATCCGGACAATGCCGCCTACAGCAAGGCGGTACTGGAGGCACTGGCTTCCGTGCAGGCTGATCTGATCGTTCTGGCCGGCTTCATGATTATTCTTGACAAATCCCTGATCCAGGCGTACAAGAACCGTATCATCAACGTCCACCCTGCATTGATTCCGTCCTTTTGCGGAGATGGGTTCTATGGACTGCATGTGCATGAAAAGGCACTGGAAAAGGGCGTCAAGCTCACCGGTGCAACAGTGCATTTCGTTACAGAGGTCTGTGACGGCGGCCCTATCATTCTCCAGAAGGCAGTTGCCGTGGAAAACGGCGATACTCCGGAGATTCTGCAACGCCGTGTCATGGAGCAGGCCGAGTGGAAGATCCTGCCTGAGGCAGTGAGTCTGTTCTGCGAGGACAGACTGACGGTCATCGACGGCAGAGCGTATATTGACTACAAAGAATAAGGAGGACATTCCCATGAAACTGCTGGATATTTACGAAGATCTGAAAAGCAATTCCTACCCCGGACGTGGTATCGTCATCGGCAAATCTGCTGACGGCAAGTCCGCAGTCACCGCCTATTTCATTATGGGCAGAAGCGTGAATTCCCGTAACCGTGTGTTCACCGGGACAGAGGACGGCATCCGCACCGAGGCGGCAGATCCCTCCAAGCTGACCGATCCGCATCTGATTATCTATGCACCGGTCCGGGTACTCGGCAATAAGACGATCGTGACCAACGGTGACCAGACCGATACGATCTATGAGCTGATGGACAAGCAGCAGACCTTTGAGCAGGCATTGCGTACCCGTGAGTATGAGGACGATGCGCCGAACTACACGCCCAGAATCTCCGGTATCATGCATGTGGGTGACGGCAAGTACAACTATGCCATGTCCATCCTGAAGTCCGCAGACGGCGATCCCTCCTGTGTAGAGCGCTTTACCTATGCCTACAGCAACCCGATTGCAGGTGTGGGACATTTCATTCACACCTACATGGGTGACGGCAGCCCGCTGCCGAGCTTCGAGGGCGAGCCGAAGAAGGTTTCCATCCCGAATGACATGGACGAATTTGCAGACGGCCTGTGGAATGCCCTGAACGAGGATAACAAGGTGTCTCTGTTCGTGCGCTATATCGACATTGCAACCGGAGAAGCGAAGTCCCGGATCATCAACAAGTACGAAAAGGCGTAATGATCGTTTCATTCGATCTTGCCGAAACGCTCTTTGTGAATCCGGAAGCTGTGAATATCGAGCCTGCGCCTGGATTCCCCCTGGATCTTGTCTATCGTGACCTGCTCAGGAAAGGTGCACCGGAGCTTCTGCAATGGATAAATGCATCCGGCATCGAGCTCTGGATCTATACGACATCCAATCGCTCTGAGCGCTATATCCGGAAGTATTTCAAGTACTATGGCGTCAGGATCGACAGCATCGTCAATGCGAAGCGGCATGATGCAGAAGTGCAGCGTGGCAGAAAAGACCCGCTGCCGTCCAAGTATCCCGCTTTCTATCATATTGATCTGCATGTGGATGATGAGCGGAATGTCTGCCAGAACGGCATCGCCTATGGATTCCGTGTGCATCTGCTGCATGACGAGGATCCGCAGTGGACAGAAAAACTCCGGCAGGAGATCCTCCGGATCCGGCGCATCAGGGAACAGAGCTGAACAGCGCCCGATCCGCAATCAAATCAGGAAAGGAAAGACCTATCATGGCAAATGAAATGCAGTTAAAATACGGCTGTAACCCGAACCAGAAGCCGTCCCGTGTGTTCATGGAGGACGGCAGCGACCTGCCGATCACCGTACTGAACGGCAAGCCCGGCTATATCAACCTGCTCGATGCCCTCAACGGCTTCCAGCTCGTCAGGGAGCTGAAGGCTGCGACCGGCATGTGCGCAGCAACCTCCTTCAAGCATGTATCCCCGGCAGGTGCCGCCATCGGCAGACCGCTGAGCGATACCCTTAAGAAGATTTACTGGGTGGATGATCTCGGTGAGCTGTCTCCGCTTGCCTGCGCCTATGCCAGAGCCAGAGGCGCTGACAGAATGTCCTCCTACGGCGATTTCATCGCACTGTCTGACACCGTGGATGTCTGCACGGCAAAGATGATTCAGCGTGAGGTCTCCGACGGCGTGATTGCTCCGGGCTATGAGCCGGAGGCACTGGAGATTCTCAAATCCAAGCGTAAGGGCACCTACTGCATCCTCCAGATGGATGAGAGCTACAAGCCCGCCCCCATCGAGCGCAAGCAGGTGTACGGCGTGACCTTCGAGCAGGGCAGAAACGAGCTCGACATCAACCGTGAGCTCCTTGCCAATGTCGTAACCGAGAACAAGGAGATTCCGGATGACAAGAAGGACGACCTCCTGATCTCCCTCATCACCCTGAAGTACACCCAGTCCAACTCCGTCTGCTATGTCAAGGACGGCCAGGCCATCGGTATCGGAGCCGGCCAGCAGTCGAGAATTCACTGCACCCGTCTTGCCGGTCAGAAGGCTGATAACTGGTGGCTCCGCCAGAGCCCGCAGGTACTCGGTCTGCAATTTGTAGATGACATCCGCCGTGCCGACCGTGACAATGCGATTGATGTCTACATCGGTGACGAGTACGAGGATGTGCTCCGTGAGGGTGAGTGGCAGCGCATTTTCAAGGTAAAGCCTCCGGTCTTCACCGTTGCGGAGAAGAAGGCGTGGCTTGCCCAGAATACTGACGTATGCCTCGGCTCCGATGCATTCTTCCCGTTTGGTGACAACATCGAGCGTGCCAAGAAGTCCGGTGTTGCGTACATTGCAGAGCCCGGTGGCTCCATCCGTGACGACAATGTCATCGAGACCTGCAACAAGTATGGCATCGCAATGGCATTCACAGGCATCCGTCTGTTCCACCATTGATGCGTGCTGCATCCGGATCCTGAAGCATACTGAAATGGATACAACAATGTCAGCTTTATCCCTGAAAATGGGGTAAAGCTGACCTTGAATCACGGAGGACATCATGAAAAAGCCCGTAGCAACGAAGCAATTAGCTCTGTATTCCGTGGTCTGCGCAGGTCTTTGCTTTCTGCTGCAAAGCACTGCGGCCATGCTGCCGGGGCAATTTATCAATCTGTTTGAGCGTACATCCACAATAGAGCTTGAGATGCAGTGGAAGCTTCTGCTCATCGGCATGTCTGCTGTATCCGTGCTGCCCATGGCAGCCATCGGCACATGGAGTCTGCTCACAAAGGAGATCACCCGCTCCAGGGCGATGACGACCGTCGTGCTGACACCGGTTTTGTATGTGGCCGGAATGATTGTCAACTCAGGAATGCGGACACTCAGCCTGCGGATGGTGGTGGGCACCGGCTCGGATACGGTTACTGCTTTCAGCATGGCTATGAGCTCCATGCAGCTTTTCACGCTTCTGAATACAGCGGCGCTGGTGCTTGTCTGCTGTGCAGGTGCGATCGAACTCTATCTGACAACACACTCGCCGTCTGACGGCGTATAAGGAGGATTTTCATGAAAATATTAGTAGTCGGCGGCGGCGGCAGAGAGCACGCCATCATCA
>JAFXOO010000319.1 GCA_017528675.1 Oscillospiraceae bacterium
CATAATGACCTCCTTCTGTCCTTCCGGACGGACTTTTCCCCGGATGGGATTGGTATGATTATAGCACAAATCGGCGGAAGTGTCAAGGCGGATTCCGTTCTGACACAAAACGGCTCCCCGGAACCCCCGGAGAGCCGCCAACGTATCTTATACATTATAAATCATTTCGGAATAGGTCGGAATCGGCCATGCACTCTGCGGCATCATGCGCTCGATGGTGTCGGAAATGGTACGCATACGCTCCATTTCAGTAAAGACATGATGGCGGAAGTACTCTGCCTGCTCCTGGATGCCCTTGATGTCACACGCTGTATTGACAATGCTTTCGAGTGTGTAGATCGAATCGTAGAATGCATCCGCCAGATCACTCAGCTTTCCGGCAATCTCACTCTCTGTTGCAGCAGAGATGCCGATCTGGTTCTTGAGCACCACGGACTGCGCAAGCTTCTGGATATAGTCCAGCGTTGCCGGCAGAAG
This sequence comes from Oscillospiraceae bacterium, assembly GCA_017528675.1. Classification (GTDB taxonomy): domain Bacteria; phylum Bacillota; class Clostridia; order Oscillospirales; family Ruminococcaceae; genus UBA3855. The sequence goes on from JAFXOO010000319.1 coordinate 478, forward strand.
CTGACGCCTTGCCATCTCGATCATCGTGCGTGCCTCAATGCGCAGTGTTTTGGAGTACTTTTCAAGGTGAATCTCTTTTCTCGCCTTGACCTCATTCTCGTTGAAGATGCCGTATTTTGCCAGCAGGCGAATGTTTTTTTCATCCGTATAATGCGGCATGGCATCCACGATGGACGGATAATTCGGCAGACCTCTGCGGGCGGCTTCAGCCACCCATTCCTCGGAATAGCCGTCGCCGTTGAAGATGATGCGGCGGTGCTTTTGCAGTACTTCCTTGAGCAGCTTCTTGACCTCCACTTCAAAATGCTCACTGCCGGCATACGGCTCCAGTCTTTCCGTGAACCAGCTCAGCTCCTCGCAGACAATGGCATTGAGCAGGAAGTTCGGGCAGGCGATATTATCCGACGAGCCGACCATGCGGAACTCAAAGCGGTTGCCGGTGAAGGCAAAGGGAGAGGTGCGGTTCCGGTCAGTGGAGTCAATCGGGAAGGACGGCAGGGCGTTCACGCCGATTTCAAAGGCAGAGGTCTGTGTCTTGTAAACCGTATCCTCCTCAATGGCACGCAGTACGGCGTCAAGCTCCTCACCAAGGAACATCGAGATAATGGCAGGCGGTGCCTCATCTGCGCCAAGACGGTGGTCATTGCCGGCAGATGCCGCAGAAAGCCGCATCAGATCGGCATATTCATCCACACCCTTGATAAGGGCGCAGAGAATGGTCAGGAATTGGAGATTCTCCATCGGCGTATCGCCCGGATCGAGGAGGTTCTGTCCGTCATCCGAAGCCATCGACCAGTTGTTGTGCTTGCCGGAGCCGTTCACGCCCTCAAAGGGCTTTTCATGCAGCAGGCAGACAAGCCCGTGCCGGAGTGCCACCTTCTCCATAACCTCCATCGCCAGCTCATTCTGGTCGGTGCCGAGGTTGGAGGTGGTGAAGATCGGCGCCATCTCGTGCTGTGCCGGAGCTACCTCATTGTGCTTGGTCTTGGAGTAGATACCCAGCGACCAGAGCTCCTCGTCGAGATCGGCCATATAGGCTGCAATGCGGGGACGGAGATTGGCGAAGTACTGGTCATCGAGCTCCTGCCCCTTGGGGGGCTTTGCGCCGAACAGCGTGCGTCCGGTCAGAATCAGATCCTCACGCTGGTCATACATGGCCTTGTCGATGATGAAGTACTCCTGCTCGGCGCCGACTGTGGTGGTGACTCTGGTCACACGCTCATTGCCGAACAGCCGCAGGAAGCGCACAGCTACCTTGCTGAGCGCCTGCATCGAGCGCAGGAGCGGTGTTTTCTTGTCGAGTGTCTCGCCGGTATAGGAGACGAAAACGGTCGGGATATAAAGGCTTCCGCCCTTCACAAAGCAGTTGGAGGTCGGATCCCATGCCGTATAGCCTCTTGCGCTGCTGGTCTGGCGCAGACCGCCGGAAGGGAAGGAGGAGGCATCCGGCTCGCCCTTGACGAGCGCCTTGCCGGAAAATTCCATAATTGCCATGCCCTCATCGGCAGGTGCAATAAAGGAATCGTGCTTTTCAGCCGTGGAACCGGTCATCGGCTGGAACCAGTGTGTGTAGTGGGTAGCGCCTTTTTCGAGCGCCCAGTCCTTCATAGCGTTGGCAACGGCATCGGCGGTGGGCATATCGAGCGGCTCACCGTTCTGCATCGTCTGCATCAGCTTCTTGAAGACACTTTTGGGCAGACGTGCCCGCATGACTTTCTCATTGAAGACATTGCAGCCGAAGATCTCCGGAACCTGTTTTGTCATAATAACTCCTCCTGCATGGAACAGCCAGGCGGCTGTAAATTTCAGAACACCCTACAATTATAGCATTTATGCGGGGATTTGTCAATATATGCGGCCTTTCCGCCGGACGAAAACTGTCGCAGTGTACAAAAATTCCTCCGGAGGGGTTCTGTTCTTTAGCCGCAGGCCGTCACATGGGCAGGCCCTTGGTGGAAAACTCCGGATTGGGACTTGCATTTCCACAAAATCTGTGCTATAATAAAACCAGTTTATTTTCTGAAAGGGGCGTTTACGATGGGAATTCAACTCACGAAAAATCCGGTGCTCAATCAGAAGATTTCTCTCCGCAAGGAGATCGTCCGGAACGAAGCACAGAAGAGCCGCATTTCCGTCAATGCCGCAAGGGTCGTTTTCGTGCTCGACCATTCCGGCTCCATGCGGGGTATGTACCGTGACGGAACGGTACAGGATGTGCTGGAGCGAATCTTCCCTGTCGCCATGTATTTTGACGATAATGCAGAGATGGAATTCTACTGGTTTGATTCAGGATTCCGGGAACTGGAACCGGTGAATTATGATACCATCGAGGATTATGTGCAGCGTGAGATTCTCTCAAAGAAAGAACATTTTGGCGGAACAAACTATGCACCTGTCATGCAGGAAATCCTGACACGTTACGTTAAGCGTGACCCGGCGGAGATACCGACATTTGTCATTTTCATCACTGACGGGAACAATGCGGATAAGGCAGCCACGAAAGCCGTTCTGACGGAGGCATCGCATTTCAATCTGTTCTGGAAATTCATCGGGATCGGCAATGAGGAATTTGCATTTCTGCAGCGCCTTGATGATCTGAAAGGGCGTCTGATTGACAATGCCAATTTCATATCTGTAAAAGATCTTTCAGCTATTTCTGATGAGTCCCTGTACGCCATGCTGCTGGAAGAATACGCAGACTGGCTGGTGCTTTGCAAAGAAAACGGCATCCCCGTGGAAGCAGCCTGCTGTGACCCGGTACAGGATATCCGTTCCATTGTAAGCGCTGCCATTCCGGGATGTATTTTACAGGAGGAAGCAACCTCTGATATGTTAAAAATCCATATCTATTATCCTGATAACCGGAAATTCGGCATTGTGAAGATTTCCCGGCCAGGCGGTACCCTGCAACTCCGGAAGCTCGCAGGCGGTGCGCCGCAGAATTTTGACCTTTCCGGCACAGAAGATTTAATAAAATTCATATGACTACATAGAAAGGAACGATACACCATGTCCAAAAAAGAAAAACCACAGGGCGGAAAGCCCTTTGAGATTCCCCGTCCCGCATTCCCGAAGCGTGCCGTCATCACCGGCGGCATGCCCTACGGCAACAAGGAGCTGCATTTCGGCCATGTGGGCGGCATGCTTGTCTTTGCCGATACCTTCGCCCGTTTTCTCCGTGACCGCATCGGCAGTGAGAATGTCATTTTCGTCTCCGGCACCGACTGCTACGGCTCTCCCATCGCAGAGGGCTGGCGCAAGAAGGTCGCTGACGGCGAATTCGAGGGCAGCCTTGAGGATTTTGTCTCCCGCAATCATGAGAAGCAGAAGGAGACACTTGCCGCCTATGGCATCTCCCCGAATCTGTTCGGTGCCTCCGGTCTGGGACGCTCTAAAGAGATCCATGCCGAGGTGACCGACTGGTTCATCCGCTCCCTGCATGAAAAGGGACAGCTCAACCAGATCACGACCATGCAGTTCTTTGATGAGAAGGCAGGCGTGTTCCTCAACGGCCGCCAGGTCATCGGTAAGTGCCCGGTGGAGGGCTGCACCTCCGAGAAGGGCTATGCAGATGAATGCGACCTCGGTCACCAGTACATGCCGGAAGCCCTGATTGACCCGGTTTCCACCCTCACCGGTGAAACACCCACCATGAAGCCTGTCACCAACTGGTATTTCAAGCTGCGTGATTACGAGCAGCTCATGAAGGACTGGGTTGAAATGCTCAAAAAGCGCAAGGATGTGCGCCCCGTTGTCTGGAAGACCATTGACGAGTTCCTCAAGCCCCCGGTCATCTATATTACCCGCAAATTCGAGGAGAGCTATCTTGCGATCCGGGACAAGTTCCCGGCGCACAATTATCTCCCCGAGGAGAAGAAGCCGAGCTTCACGCTGGAATTCTCTAACCTCTCCGACTGTGACGATGCCTGCAGGATTCTCGCAGAAAACGGCATCCACTACCGCACCGGCAAAACCCTCGTGCCCTTCCGTCTGACAGGCAATATCGAGTGGGGCGTGCCGGCACCGGAGCTGGAAGGTGTGGGCGGCCTGACTGTCTGGGTATGGCCGGAATCGCTCTGGGCACCGATTTCCTTCACGGAGACCTATCTCGAATCCGTCGGCAAGCCCCGTGAGCTGTGGAAGGATTACTGGTGCAGCAAGGATGCGGGTGTCTACCAGTTCATCGGGCAGGATAATATCTACTTCTACGGCATCGCAGAGCCTGCCATGTGGATGGCGCAGCAGGCTTCTGCCGACAAGACCTGTGACCCGCCCGAGGGCGAGCTGCAAATGCCGACCATCGTGGCAAATTATCACATCCTGTTCCTGGATAAGAAGGCAAGCTCCTCCGGCGCTGTCAAGCCCCCGATGGCAGATGATCTGCTGAACTATTACACCCCGGAGCAGCTCCGCATGCACTGGCTGGAGTTCGGTCTCGGCCAGCAGAGTGTCTCTTTCTTCCCGAAGCCCTACAACAAGCCGCTCCTTGAGGAGGAGGCTGCGCTCAGGGCAGCAGGCAAGCCGGTCAGCGACCCGAAATTCACCGATCCGGTAACGAAAAACGCCCTCCTGACGAATGTCTATAACCGCATGATCCGCACAGCGTTCTACACCACCCAGAATGCCTTCGATGGGGTGCTGCCGGATCTGGCACCAGAGGAGAGCTTCGTGGCAGATGCAAAGAAGGCGCTGCTCGACTATGAGCGCCACATGTCGAAGTTTGCTTTCCATCAGTGCACCTATGTGATCGACAGCTACATCCGTAACGGTTCCAAGTACATGGCAAAGGCAGTCAAGCCCGATGCTGTTTCCGGAGAGGAACTGGCGCAGGCTTTGGCGAACCTGTTCTATATCCTGAAGGTTGCAGCGCTTCTGCTGCATCCGATGGCACCGTTCGGCACGGAAAAGCTGCGGGAGTATCTGCAAGTAGACGAGCGCATCTGGTCGTGGGATACGATGCTTGAACCGCTGACCTATTTCACAGGCACCGGTCACAAGCTGAAGTTCCTGCCGCCGAGAACGGACTTCTTCGCCCGTCATGAGAGTCAGTTTACAGAAGAATAAGTACAGCCCTCCGGAACTGAACCATTCCGGAGGGCTGTGTTTTATCCCGATACGATTCCTGCTGACGCAGAAAATGGCATTATTTCAGGAATCCGTTGATGATCTGCTCCTCGGCTTCTGCTTCTGTCAGTCCGAGGGTCATGAGCTTGATGATCTGGTCGCCGGCAATCTTGCCGATGGCAGCTTCATGCACAAGTGCCGCATCCACATGATTTGCTTCCAGCGACGGTACCGCCAGGATACGGCCTCTGTCCATGATGATCGAATCGCACTCCGTATGTCCCTGACAGGCGGCATTGCCGATGATGCAGGCATCGAACTTCTGGAAGCTTGTGTCTCTTGCGACAGAGCGGGATACCACATCGGCACTTGAATTTTCGCCGTTGAGGGACACCTTATAGACGCTGAGCGCATTCTGTTCGCCGTGTGTCATCAGACGCTCCCGGACAACAAGCTTCGCACCGGCTTTCAGCTCCGCAAGCGTCGTGCGCTCGGTCGAATCCACACCCTTGATCTGTACCATCTCCATCTCCATGGTGGAATCCTCCTCCATGTAGACCTCGGTCACAGGGTTCAGGATGCGCTTGCCGGTGCCGTCGCCGGAGCCGTAGTGCTTTTCCACATAGCGCACTTTTGAATGCTTGCCGACGAAGAACCGGTGAATACCGTCGTGCTCGGCATCCTGCTTGCCGCAGTTGTCGATGCCGCACCCTGCCACGATCAGCACATCGCAGTTCTCCCCGATATAGAAGTCATTGTAGACCGTTTCCTTCATGCCGCTTTCGCTGAGCACAACGGGAATGTGCACACTCTCGTTCACAGTGCCGTCCTTGATGCGGATGTCGATGCCGGAGCCTTCGGGCTTGGAGGTGATGTCGATATGCTCGGTGGTTTTGCGGCCGGCCAGTCCGCCGTTCGCACGGAAATTATAGGCGCCCTCCGGAACGTCGTGCAGGTCAGCGACCTCCTTGAGCAGTCTGAGCTGGATCGGATCCATCTGAATCATAGTGTTACCTCCTTATTGCAGCATTTCGCATGCGGTGACAGCGGCATCTGTTCCGCTGAGCTGCGGCATGATCTCGTCTCTGGTACCCTGCGCCTTGACACGACCGTCCGAAAGTACGATGATTTCATCTGCGATGTTCAGGATGCGCTCCTGATGGGAGATGATGAGGATGGAACGGCTGTGATCAGCCGCCTGCATCTCCTGGAATACCTGGATGAGGTTCTGGAAGCTCCAGAGGTCAATGCCTGCCTCCGGCTCGTCAAAGACCGCAAGCTGAACATTTCTCGCCAGCACAGTGGCGATTTCGATGCGCTTGAGCTCGCCGCCGGAGAGGGAAGCGTTGACTTCACGGTTGATATAATCCTTGGCGCACAGTCCGACCTTCGAGAGGTATTCGCATGCCTGGGAGGTGTTCAGGGTCTTGCCTGCGGCGATGCGCAGGAGGTCGAGCACAGTCAGTCCCTTGAAGCGCACCGGTTGCTGGAAGGCAAAGCCGATGCCGAGCTTTGCACGCTCGGTGATGCTCTTGTCGGTGATGTCCTCGCCGTTCCAGAGAATCCGGCCGGAGATGGGCTTCTCAATGCCGGCGATGAGCTTGGCAAGGGTGGATTTTCCGCCGCCGTTGGGTCCGGTGATGACGGTATATCTGTGATCTTCAATGGTCAGGCTGATATCCCGGATGATATCGACCTTGCCGCCTTCACCGGCGGCGCTGAAGGTGATGTTCTGCAATTCCAGCATAGTGGGATCTCCTTTTGGATGTTCAAAATCTGCACCGCATTCTGCCGTGCATTCTTATTATACCAGATCTGACAGAAAAAAGCAAGTCCCGGCAGATTTTTTGCAAAAGCCCATTGCTTGACTTTTCCGCCGCGACGGCGCATGTAACATCTATAACACCGATGCCGCCGGCATCTTCCTGCGCACCTACGAAAAGGGCGCTGAAGGCGAAGAGCTGGTCTACCGCTTTGAACAATAAACCCTTACGCCGCCCGTGTACAGAATGCACGGGCGGTTCTCTCATTGCATGCGGAACGATCACCGGCTGTTTCCAAATTTTAATGACACGTTCATAGTTCTTTAGTTGATTTCTCTGCAAGGTTGTGCTAAGATAAAGCAGAAAGAAGGGATCATCATGAAAAAGAAAACCATACTGACCACCATGCTGCTGTGTCTTGCACTGTGTACCGCCTGCGGAAATGTCCCGGAGCCGGATGCCGAGGAGCTGGCACCGATTCCGACCGCTGCGCCGGAGACAGAGGCTGTGACCGAAGCACCGACCGAGGCCCCGACCGAAGCCCCGACACTTCCGGCAACTGCGGCAGAAACAGACGAAGACGGCGAGTCCGCAACAGAGCTTGCAGCAGAAGCGGCGACAGAGAATGCAGCGCCCTGGGTTGCTGCGTACCAGACATTGCTCACAGCGAAAAGCAAGGCGTCTGATGAGGAAGCCTCGTATTTTGCGCTGATCCGCCTTGATGCGGATGAGATTCCGGAGCTGGTTGTGCTCGAAGGCCCCCGCATGGAGCTCTACTGCTGTAAGGAAAACAAGGCTGAGCTGCTCCTTGAAGACAATTACAAGGGCAATGCCATTTCCGGGCAGAATGTCTGCTACCAGCCGGAAAAGAGCCTGTTCGCCACAGCGTTCTCGACTATGGGCGGCGGCAGCGGCTTTTCGATCTACTATTATCCGGAGCTTGACCCGATGAAGGCTGTCAACTACCACTTCGACAATGCCGAGAATTCCGAGGGCGAGCTTCCCTACAACGACATATGGGACAGAGCCGGGGAATTTGAGGTCACAGACGGCGGCTATCATGCCGTGACCCTCGGAGAAAGCTGGGTGCAGATCAACGAGGAATTTGACGGCCTGACGGAGCTGGATGAGGAACATGCCGCCAATGCCGGCGAAGACTGGCAGGCAGATGCCCCAGAGGA
>JAFXOO010000320.1 GCA_017528675.1 Oscillospiraceae bacterium
CCCTGCTTGGCGATCCGTATACACCTCCGCACCCCGTGCGTCTGATCGGAAAGCTGATTGCCGCACTGGAGCGCTGGATCCGGGCGCATTTCCGGGATCTGAAGCTGGGCGGCGCAGTACTTGTGCTGCTTGTCCTGCTCCTGTCCGGCAGTATTCCGCTCGGCATTCTGTTTCTCAGCTACAGGCTCCACCTGGTGTTCGGCATCGCTGTGGAAAGCGTTCTCTGCTACTATCTCCTTGCGGCACGCTGCCTGCGTGACGAGAGCATGAAGGTTTATGCTGCTGCGAAAAATCACGACACAGAAGCCGCCCGCAGCGCCGTTTCCATGATCGTCGGCAGAGATACCGACGTCCTCGATGAGGCAGGCATTCTCCGGGCTGCCGTGGAGACGGTTGCCGAAAACACCTCTGACGGCGTGACCGCTCCGCTGTTCTATATGGCATGCGGCGGCGCCGTCCTCGGCTTTGTGTATAAGGCGGCGAATACGATGGATTCCATGCTCGGCTACAAGAATGAGCGCTATGCGGAAATTGGCTTTGCTGCGGCAAAAACCGACGACATCCTGAACTTTCTCCCGTCCCGCCTGACAGGGCTGCTCATGTGCATGGCAGCGCCGGTCTTAGGGCTGGACGGGAAAAACGCCCTGCGCATCTGGCGCCGTGACGGCGAAAGCACGCCAGCCCCAATTCCGCCCAGACCGAGGCTGCCTGTGCCGGGGCGCTGCATCTGCGGCTGGCAGGAGATGCAGTTTACGGCGGTGAGCTGCACAAAAAGCCCTGTATCGGGGACGATGACAGACCCATCCGTCCCGGAGACATCCCGGCAGCGAACCGGCTGATGTACCTGACATCGGTGCTGATGCTGCTCCTGAGCTGCATCGTCCGGGTGCTGCTTTTCCGGCAATAGCTGACGAAACCCCACAAGGAGGCACAGCATGCAAGACCCACATGGCGGCAACATTCATGCACACCCCGTAAAGCTCGATTTCTCGGCGAATATCAACCCTCTCGGCATCCCGGAGCGCATGCTTTCAGCGATTCATGCCTCCGCAGAACAATGGGCGCACTATCCCGATCCGGCCTGCCTGATGCTGGCCGAAGCACTTGCAGCACAGGAGGGATACCCTGCGGATCACATTGTCTGCGGGAACGGTGCGGATGATCTGCTCTACCGCATCGCAGGCGCATTCCGGCCGAAAACAGCGCTGCTTGCGGAGCCGTGCTTTGGCGAATACCGGCGTGCACTCGAAGCGGCAGGCTGTGAGGTCCTTTCATATAAGCTAAAAAAAGAGGCGGATTTTGCACTGTCCGATGCAATTTTCGGAAAAATTGCGCAGCAGCCTGACCTGCTCCTCCTCTGTACGCCGAACAATCCGACCGGCCGCCTGATTGACCCGGAGCTTCTGGCGGAAATTGCAGAGCGCTGCGAAAAATCGGGAATTCTGTTCGTCCTTGATGCCTGCTTTATAGCGCTGACCGAGGCGCATGCCCGGAGGCTTCCCCGCACCGCCCTGATCGTGAACGCATTCACAAAAAGCCACGCAATTCCGGGAATCCGCATTGGTTATGCCCTCTGCCCGGATGCCCGGACAGCGCAGAAGCTCCGCTCCCAGGGGCAATACTGGAGCGTCTCCGCCCCCGCCCAGGCAGCAGGGCTTGCAGCACTGCGGGAACAGGATTACCTTGCCGCCGCCCGCAGTCTGATCGCAGAGGAACGGGCTTTCCTGAGCGGTGCGCTGACCCGGCTTGGCTGTAATGTCTGTCCGTCCGATGCGAATTTCATGCTCTTTCAGAGCACCCCCGGCCTTGCGGAGCGCCTGCTGCAAAAGGGCATCCTCATCCGCTCCTGTGCCAATTTTGACGGTCTGGATGAGACATGGTACCGCATCGCCGTGCGCAGCCATGAGGAGAATCTTGCATTATTACAGGCAATGCAAGGATAAAATCAACCAATCGCAGAGGTGACCCCCATGAACGTCTACGACTTTGACAATACGCTCTATAAGGGCGAAAGCACCGTGGATTTTGCATTTTTCATGATGCGCCGCAATCCGGAGATCTACGCCTGGATTCCGACCATATTCTGGTATCTGCTGATGTACAGGCTCTGCCTTGTGACCAAGGAGCGGATGGAGCGGGTGCTCAACGATTTTCTGAAGGTGCTGATCCGGGATTCCTACGATCTTACGGCGATGGTGCGTGCTTTCTGGCGTGAGAACAGCCACCGCCTGAACCGCCGGCTCATCCGGAAGATCCGCCCCTGCGATGTCATCCTGACTGCCTCGCCGGACTTCATGATGAACGTGATCGGCAAACACCTCGGCACGGAGCACATTCTCTGCTCGGAGGTCGATATTCCGACTAAAACCATCCGCTACCTGAACTTCGGCACCAATAAGGTGAAGCGCTTCCGGGCACAGTATCCAGCCACGGAAATTGAGCGATTCTTCACGGATTCCTATAACGACCGGGCAATGATGACGCTGGCAAGGCGGGTTTATCTTGTGTCGGGCGGCAGGATCCGCCGGATCAAATAAACGCCGGTGTATCGGCAGAAAAGGAGTATCCTATGGTCTATTTTGTCGGAGCCGGCTGCGGAGCACCGGACCTCATCACTGTCCGTGGCAGGTCGCTGATCGAGGCGGCGGATGTCCTGATCTATGCGGGTTCCCTCGTGAATCCGGCACTTCTGGACTACGCAAAGCCCTCCTGTGACATTCACGACAGCGCCCGCCTGACCCTGCCGGAGGTCATCGCCCTCATGCAGCAGGCAGAGACAGCCGGAAAGATGACTGTCCGCCTGCATACCGGCGACCCCTGTGTCTACGGGGCAATCCGGGAGCAGATGGATGCCCTTGCGGCGCTTGGCATCGGCTATGAAATCTGCCCCGGCGTAAGTGCCTTCTGCGGCGCAGCAGCGTCACTCCGGGCGGAGTACACCCTCCCGGAGGTCTCCCAGACCGTCATCATCACCCGCATGGCAGGCCGCACGCCTGTCCCGGAGCGGGAAAGCATCCGCTCGCTGGCAGCGCACCGCTCCACGATGGTCATTTTTCTCAGCACAGGGCTGCTTCCGGCGCTCACAGAGGAGCTCATCGCAGGCGGCTATCCTCCGGAAACCCCCGCCGCCATCGTCTACAAGGCAAGCTGGCCGGATGAGCAGGTACACCGCTGCACCGTCGCAGATCTTGCGGAAACGGCAGCACGCCACGGCATCACCCGGATGGCACTTATCACGGTAGGCGAATTCCTCGGAGATGATTATGCGCTTTCAAAGCTCTATGATGCGTCGTTTTCCACGGGTTACCGGGAGGCAAAGCCATGATCGCCGTGATTTCCTTCACGGACAAGGGCAGGCAGCTTTCCGGAAGAATTGCCGCTGCATTCCCGGCAGAGCGCTGGTGCTTTCATACGCACACAGATGACGCAGCGAAGCCGTTTTTAAGCGTTACTGACCTCACCGCCGGGCTCTTTGACCGGGTGGATGCGCTGGTCTTTGTGTGTGCTGCGGGCATCGCCGTGCGGTCTGTTGCACCGCATCTGCGTTCCAAGGCGGAGGATCCTGCCGTGCTTGTGGTCGATGACTGCGGAAAGTACGTCATTCCGCTGCTTTCGGGGCATATCGGCGGAGCAAATGCCCTCGCACAGGAGCTTGCCGCAGCAATTGGCGCAGAGCCGGTCATCACCACTGCAACCGACGCAGGTAAGGCGTTTTCACCTGACTGCTACGCCGAATCGCATAATCTGGCAATCGGTGATCTTTCCGCCGCCAAAGCTGTGGCTGCCGCCGTTCTGGACGGTGAGCCGGTCGGCTTTGTCAGCCGTCTGCACGGCTATGCGCTCCCGGACGGACTGTCGCCGGAGGGACTCTGCCGCACCGGAATCTGTATCACAGAATCCACGCAGGACAGCCCTTTTACCACGACGCTACAGCTCTTTCCAAGGAACTATGTTCTCGGCATCGGCTGCAAAAAAGGCACCTCCGCCGAACAGATCGAAGCCCATGTGCAGCACTGCTGCGCTGTCGGCGGTATCCCCGCCGGGCGGCTCCGGGCGTGCGCCACGATCAGCCTGAAAGCGCAGGAGCCCGGCCTGCTCACGTTCTGCCGCCGTCACAGGCTCCCGCTCGTGACCTATACGGCAGAGCAGCTTATGGCGATAGACGGGGTCTTTTCCGCATCAGCATTCGTCCGTGAAACGACCGGTGCCGACAATGTCTGCGAGCGCAGTGCCGTCCTTTGCAGCGGCGGCAGACTTCTTGTGCGCAAGACTGCCGCAAACGGCGTGACGGCTGCGATTGCGCAGGATGCGGAATCAATCACGCAGGTGACGGCTGTCTGATCTGTATGGGAATCTGATCGCAGCAGTACATCCGCAACTCTCTGAAAGGAGCAGCAAATGGAACGGATTCAGTCTATCACCCCGCCCGATGCCGCCGCCATGCAGGCGGCAAAAGCGCACTGGGACAGCATCGCCAAGCCCCTCGGAAGCTTCGGGCTGTTCGAGGAGATGGTCACGAAAATCGCCGGCATCCAGGGTACAGCAAGCCCGGACATCTCCTGCCGGACGGCAGTCATTCTCTGCGCCGACCACGGTGTGACAGCACAGGGCGTGACCCAGTGCGGCAGCGAGGTGACGGCGGTCTGCGCTGCGGCAATTGCGGAGGGGCGCTCGAATGTCAACAGCCTTGCCGCTGCTTACGGGGCAGAGGTCATTGCCGTGGACATGGGCATGGTGCAGGAGATCGACTGTCCGATGCTCCTGAAACGGCGCATTGCTGCCGGAACGGCTGATTTCTCGACAGAGCCTGCCATGACCGCAGCCCAGGCGGTGCAGTGCATCCGGACAGGGATTGACCTTGCCTGCATGGCTAAGGCACAGGGCGCCCGCATTCTGCTGACCGGTGAAATGGGCATCGGCAACACCACCGCTGCCAGTGCCATTGCGGCGGTGCTTCTCAGTAAACCGCCGGAGGAGGTCACGGGTCGTGGCGCAGGGCTTTCGGATGCGGGTCTGCGCCGCAAAACCGAGGTCATCCGGCGTTCGCTTGCGCTGCATAAGCCCTCTCCCGACGATCCGGTCGGGCTGCTCTCGGCGGTCGGCGGCTTTGAGATTGCCGGCATGACGGGGCTGTTTTTA
>JAFXOO010000321.1 GCA_017528675.1 Oscillospiraceae bacterium
GGGATTGCCGCCGTGAACGAACATACCTTCGAGTATGAGTTTGTACAGCTCTTTCATCGGGGGCGACATATCCTTGAATCCCATGCCCATCGGCACAACGGTAAATCCGTCGCCCTCAAGGTCGGTGATCAGCTGTGTAGCGTTCCAGCGGTCGGCTGCAATTTCCTTGATATTATACATGGTGTGCAGCTCATTGATTGTTTTCCGAACAAAGTTATAGTCTACCACATTGCCCTCTGTGATATGGAATAGTCCCATGCGCTCCCAGACATCGTAGGGAACATGGTTTCGCCGCACACGGAGATCGAGCGTTTCTCTCGGCAGCCAGAAGTGGGGGACAACGATGTATTTATCGCCCTCTGTCAACGGCGGGAACACCAGAACAAATGCCGTGATATCCGATGTGCTGGAAAGGTCAAGACCTGCGTAGCATTCCCGTCCTCGCAGTTTTTCAAGGTCGATAGGAAGATTGCCCCTGTCGTAGATATGCTCCGGAATCCATGCAACGATGCTGCCAACCCACTGGTTCAGTCTCAGCTGACGGAATACATTTTCTTCCGCAGGATTTGTAAGAGCCTCTCGGTGAGCATCCCTTACGCGGTCTATGGTGATCGTATGTCCCAGAGATGGATTTGCCTTGTACCAGGATTCCTCAGCGTTCCAGTCGTCGTCATCGTTCAGACCGTAGATCACGGGATAAAAGGACGGATCAATGCGTCTGCCGTCCAGAATATCCTTTGCTTTGGTGTGGTATTCGTAGCAGATGCTGTTGCGGTCAGTGCCGGCAGTTGTGATAAGGAAGTACAGCGGCTGGGTACGGGCATCGCCGGAACCCTTTGTGAGAACATCCACAAGACTTCGATTCGGCTGTGCATGAAGCTCATCCAGAACCAGACCGGATACATTCAATCCGTGCTTGGTACCGACTTCTGCCGAAAGCACCTGATAGAATCCCACATTGGAGTAATTCACCAGACGTTTTGTCGCCGCCATGATCTTGGAGCGTTTCAGGAGCGCAGGTGTCATTTCGACCATGCGTTTTGCAACATCAAATACGATGGATGCCTGTTGTCGGTCAGCCGCTGCGCCGTAAACCTCTGCGGATGGCTCGTTGTCAGCGTACAAGAGATACAGGGCAATTGCCGCCGCAAGCTCTGATTTTCCGTTTTTCTTCGGGATCTCAACATATGCCGTGCGAAACTGTCGTGTATCATCTTCCCTGACCACACCGAAAATATCCCGGATGATCTGCTCCTGCCACGGCAAGAGCCAGAACGGTTTTCCTGCCCATCGGCCTTTGGTGTGGCAGAGGTTTTCTATAAAACGAACAGCCCTGTCCGCCTTTGCCGCGTCGTAATGGGAATCCGGCAGCATGAAGCGGGTGGGCTGGTAGTCGGTGAGTTTCGGGTAGTTCGCAGGTCTTTCTCTTGCTTTTGCTGTTCTTGCCATCAGCCGCCTCCCAGAAGTGCATCCATATCGTCAGCGGCAGCATCCTTCAGATCAGCACCTGCAGTGATACGGCTTCTTGCCGCCGGGGTCAGACCGAACTGCTCTGCGATCTTGTTCATGATCTTCAGATAGGTCTGTGCGATGCTGACCTGCGGAACCTGCTGCCAGTAGCCGCTTTTGGTCTTGACAATCGTGCCGTGTTGCGTCATGAATTCCTCGGCTTCCTTCCACCGGGCGTATGCCTGACAATAGGATGCGAATGCCGCCTGATCGACCTCGGTCAACACGCCGATCGCTTCGAGCTGTTTGGATAGTCTGCGCCATTCCTTTTTCGCTTCGGGCTCCAGCCACTTCGGACAGGGCGGTGCTTTCTTTACAGGCTTCGGTTCTGCATCATTCAGCGGACGCTTGCCCGGATTGCCTTCCAGCTCTTTGATCGCTGTGGGCTTTGGTTTTCTGCCTCTCTGAGCCATCCGCATCACTCCTTCCTCGTAAAATTGAGCATAAGAAAAAGGCCTGCGTCATGCAAGCCTTTTCTATGTATATTACAACCATGAACTTAGCCGTTCAGCATATCCAGCATCAGCCTCGCTCCTGCCCGAAAGCCTCTCGTGTAGCTGTCCTCCGAGGCAATTGATTCCATCTGCCGGTGTATGTCAATCAATTCCTCTAATAATTCCGCCTTGTCCGCCGCCAATCCATCTGAAATCTGACTGTGCAGTGCATCTGCACGGGCATTCAGCTCGTCGTATTGATCTGCCCTGACCTTGATATCGGTCGGTGCGCTGATCCTGCCACGATATAACTCACTGATTGCTCCCATCTGCTTCACCTCCTTGCCGTGGGGCGATGGGGCGGCTTGTCGGTGCCGCCCACCGTCCGTTTTGTTTACTTGTACTCCTGCATCAGGATCGCCAGTGCAATCTCCGCCGCCTCATTCTGTGGCGGGATGTCCTCGCCCCGATCAAAATTGTAAGTGATCCGTCCGTTCTCCTTGAGCATCAGCTTGCTGATCCTGCCGCCCTCGATCCCGTACCAGCTTCCTACATCGTAGACCTTTGCGAAATAGTGGACAACCGTCTTGCCCTCCTCGGTCGGGATCAGAATCGCTCCTTCGCGCCACATGGTGTTTACCTCGTTCTTTCGTAGTTTTCGGCTCGGTTTCCCGTTCCGTTGTACACAGTATAACTCTGTTCCGCACATATAGCAATAGTGAGTAATCACGATCATTTCAGGCTATATTTGGTGGTTTGTTGTGTACAATATGCCTTGCCGTAAAACGCGCCAGAA
>JAFXOO010000322.1 GCA_017528675.1 Oscillospiraceae bacterium
ATGAAGAAGCAGTCCGAAGAAATTTATCAGATTCACTCTTGACAGCACCGCCATATCGCCCCAAAGGACGATCAAGACGATCAATGCACCCGATGCCGCTGCAAGTCCGCATTCATACCAATGTCTGCACCATAATTTCATATAAATACCCCCTTGAATTATCTTACACCGTGTTGTATAATTATATTATACAGCATGATTTCCATTTTATCAACTTACAATTTCTCCGAAAGTGTAAGATTTTTAGGAGGTACAGAATGAACAAGCAGCCGCAGATCACCGAGCAGACAAGAAAGAATATAACAGACGCATTCTGGAAGCACTATCTCGATAAGCCTATTGAGAAGATCACCGTTCGTGAGGTCGCTGCGACAGCCGGATACAGCCGTGCAACATTCTATGAATACTTCTCCGATGTCTATGCTGTTTTGGAATATATCGAAAATGACTTGCTGCTGTTCATGCAGAACTCTATTACGGAGCATATCAAAAACATATCTGCCGGAGCAATTGATCTGACAGTGGTGATATGCTTGTATGAAGAAAAGGGCGACTATCTTACAAAGCTTCTCGGCAAAGCCGGCGATCCGATGTTTGCCGACAGAATGAAGTCAGTGCTGAAACCAATTCTTGCACAGCTTATGCAGATAGACATACAAGACACAGAGCTGCAATTTGCCTTTGAATACACAGTATCAGCGATCATAGGAGCATTGATCTATTGGTATCCGAAAAGAGAAACGCTAAGTGCGGGGAAGGTCAGCAAAATGATAATGGAGCTTCTTTGCAAAGGCTCTATGGGATTTATTGCAAAGCGAACGGATAAATAGCCGATCAACGCCCCGACAGAGAGTGCTCTGTTGGGGCGTTTGTCATACGTCTGGTTTCAATAGGGTATGTGCCGATTGTGGTATGCTCCACAATTCCGATTATGACTTGTATGGGACGGTTTTTGAGTGCGCCAGTAGGCTACATTCGATTGCAATCACAAAATCTCTGTGGAAATCATACTATTTCAGCACCAAAATGCCCCCGGCAGTACGGATAATAAGAAGATGATCTGTGTTTATTTTCGACAGCTAACCCAAAACCTCCGCAGTAAGCTGCGGAGGTTCTGATTTGTCCCATAACCCAAGGAATCCCAATATTTCAGCTCTCTGATTGTGCAGATAGAGAGAAGAAAAGCAAATTATTTTCTGACCGTAACGGTGTAAGCACCATTCGCTGACTCGCCTATCTCAATGGAGAATCCGGTGTCTACGGTCTGACCACCGTTTGCATCATACCAATGGAAACCGGAAATGCTGCCGGTAACAGTATCGCCTGTATGATAGAAATTATCCGTGTCGGTGTCATCAATGATACGGATGAGCCGTCTACCCTGATCCTGATTAGTGAACTCACTGCCGCTTGCATAGCGGAAATAGGTATTCCAGCCATACTCGGTCGTAGCATCAATGTGATAGATGCGCACGCCCTCGCCTGCGGTCTGCCAATTTCTGCCGATACCGCTGTTGTTGCCGTCCTTTGTGGCATACTCCACGATGAAATATTCCGAGAAGCAGTCATCGGCAAGCTGTCCGTTGGGAATGATAAGGCAGTTTCCTGCATTTGTCTGCGCATTGTTCAGCGTGAAGGTCTTTGTTCCCTCTTCGGGATACCAGACCTGCACCTGCTCCTGCGTATACCAGCCTTCCATGAGCTTGGAAAATGCGCCAAAATCCGAGCCTGCATCGGTATCCATCAGCTCAATACCGGCAGTACCGTGCATCCCTTCGCTGTCGCTGGGGTTCGTGAAGAGGTAATAGTCCGGCAGACCTGTACAGTGACCAAGTTCATGGCAATAGGAGCTGATATAGTTCACATAATTATCAGTCCCCTCGATCTGTGCATTGCCGGTGATGATGTGTCCTATGCCAACGCCATCCACACGGTAATCCGGATCGCCGAATGCGCCCGCACACGGCCACCAGTTATCATCTCCTGCCTTTGTGGGAGCAGTAAAGAGTGTTGCATCAATTCTGCCGTCACCGTTGCCGTCAAACTGCGAGAAGTCAACCTGATCTTTGAACGCCTCATAGCACTCCTCAGCGATCTTGACCTTATCGGTATCATAAGCCGACTGATTTTCCTTCGTGGTATAGCGGAACACCTGTCCTGTGAAATTCATACTGCCCTTTGAAGCACGTCCGTAAAATGCCGGAAAGCTTTCAAAGGGATAGCAGTTGCTTGCTTCATTCGCTGCTCCAAAGGATATCTGATTCAGCTCGTCAAGTGTAGGCTCATAATCATAGCGGCAGTCCGGGAAATCCACATAGAATACAACAAGCTTTGCGTCGCCCTGTGTCGGGAGAGAAGCACCGTGCTTTGCCATATTTGCGGTGATAAATTCGCCTTGTACCTGCGGTTCATCGTTATCGCTTACCCATTCAGGTGTCTCACCGGAAACAAGCAGCCGTTTCAGCAAACACAAGTCAAATACATCAAGCCTGTCATCTTTACACAGATCTCCTGCTTTCCAGTTTGGCAAATATGTATCAGGAACTGCCAGCAGCCATTTTTGCAGAAGTACAGCATCACCAACGTCTATCTGACCATTCTGATTGATGTCACCCATATAGTAGCCGCTTATGGGTTCTTCATAAGGCTGTGTGTCTGGTTCAGTGGGAGGTTCTGCCGGTTCAGGGTCTGTAACAGCATTCAGGTTGAATCTGCCTTCCTGAGCGGAGAGTTTACTCCAAGCATAACGTGCAAACCATGTGTCAAAAGTCGTAATCTGAAATGCTCTGCCTGCTTCCATAACAGAACCCTCACCACCAGGGAAATCTCCGGGTGGGATACCGTCTGATTCACCGATACCGCCGTAGTAATCCGGAAATCCGAATCCATGACCCATTTCGTGCAGCAGAATATGCTGACTGGTTGTGCCGTTGATAAGTCCTAAAATCGCATCAGCGGAAAGATACTGCCCGTAATGCCAGCCAAATCCGCCCTGATCAATCATGCCGTCAATGCCCTCAAGGAACATATCATAACGATTATCATAGCTGCCGTTGTAATTCCAGTTTTCATCATACCAGTGAGCGTATCTTGAAATGTCTGTTGGCTCAGACGGTTCAATTGTGGGGATTCTTGCCGCATCTGCTGCCATACCGCTGCTGATGATGTCATCACGCATTGTAGAATTCATCGTCTCTGTATAGACGACCTCATCTGCATGAATATTCTGCAAACAATTCCTGTCAAGAACACTCCAGCCGACAATTTTTACTGTCACATCGTCAAATGGCCAGTTTGCATACCCTTCGAGACAATCATTCCACTTGTTGAGTGCTTCATTCAGCACAGTCTCCAGTTTCTGTCTCTGCTCATAAGTAATCGTCTGGTAGGAATCCCAGCGAATGAGATATTGCACTGTTCCGTTTCCGGCAATAAGCTGATCGTAAATCGTTGCATAATCTTTCATCCAGTCTTCATGCTCATCGTCATAAATACGGTTATCCCATACCCAGTCACAGGCGGAAACATATTCACTCGGAATATCAGCAGAAGAATCAGCAGCAGCTTTAAATGATGTTGCAGGAATCAGCGGCGTGAAGATAACACTGCATATGGCTGAAGCAAGAACACCGCATATTGCTTTTTTGATTTTTGTGTTGTTCATGATAACACCTTACTTTCTGACTGTCACGGTACAAGCACCGTCTGATAATTCACCAATCTCAATTGTATAACCTGTATCCACTGCCTGATAGCCGTTCGCATCATATCCTGCAAAGCCCTCTGTTCCGTAAGTGCAGATATCACCGCTATGATAGAATCCCTGTCCATCGTTGACGAGCCGTGTGATGCGGAAACGGTCATTTCCTTGGTAGAATTGGCTGAAGCCCTCATACTTGAAATTTTTCAGATCTGACCCTTCCTCCTGGATCAGTTCCGCATTGATGTGGAAGATACGCACGCCGGAATCACTTGTCCAGCGGTCAAGCTCTGCGTTGTTGCCGTTGTGCGTTACATATTCAACCAAGAAGTATTCTGATGTGATATCACCGACTCCTGAGCTGATTGGCAAAATCAGGCAACTGCCCTGCGTGGAACTGTCTTTCAGCGTGAAACTCTGTGTACCACCGCTGTACCACTGCACCTCGTCCTCACGCAGCCAGCCATACATCAGCTTGGAAAAGCTGGAGAAATCACCAATCGAATCGTCCATACGCTCAAAGCCTGCATCGCCGTGATAGGCTTCCCAGTCGTCACCGGCTTCGTAGAGATAGTAGTCAGGCAGACCGAGCGAATGTCCCATTTCGTGTGTCAGAACTGTTTTCAAATATTCCATCGTATCTGTATAAGGCGATACATCAAGAATGATATATTTGTTCAGCTGTATCCCGTCAAGCGCAAAATTCGGATTCAACCACCATGTGCCTGTACAGCCCCACCAGTATTCTTTCTGTTCATCCGTTGCATAGTCCAGTGGTACGCCAATCGAAATGCAGTCGATGATTCCGTCGCGGTTCGCATCATAATCAGCATAGTTAATCTGTGCGTCCAGACCTGAAAGTACTTCAATGACAAATCCCTCAAAGTTTCGGTCATCATTCATATAGTCGGTCATATTGCCCGGAAGCGTGTAATAATAAGCATCGCCCTCAATGTGCAGATTGCCGTATGAAGCCCTTTCATACCAGTCGGAGATGCTTCCATAGACATCATTGCCGCTACTGTTGCCGAACAGCTCCTGTCGAACGTTTTCAATCGGCAGCGCACGGCTGTATTTTGTATCGGCAAACTCTACAAATATGGACAACATTTTGCAGTCGCCTGTGGAAGGGGTCAGCTTGCCAAAGTCCGAAACAGTTGCAGAGATAAGGTCGCTGTTCGGCTTAGATGTGCCTGTACCTATCCATTCCGGCGTCTCACCGGAAACAAGCAGGCGTTTCAGCAGGCATAAGTCAAACACATCCAGCCTGTCATCTTTACACAAATCTCCGGCTTTCCAGTTCGGCAGGTATGTATCCGGAACAGCCAGCAGCCATTTTTGCAGAAGTACAGCATCACCAACGTCTATCTGACCGTTGTTATTTATATCTCCCATAAAATAGCCGCTTGCAGGTTCTTCGTAGGGCTGTGTATCAGGTTCGTCAGTGGGTTCAGTAGGCTCAGGCTGTGCATTTGCAAGGTCAAATCTTCCGGCATCGTCCTTGATTTTCGTCCACATATAACGCAGCATCCAGCCGTCGAAATCCGTGATCTTCGCCGCTGAGCCTGCCATCATGATGGAGTTTTCTCCGCCGGGGAATCCTCCGGGCGGGAAACCGTCCGATTCGCCTTCACCACCATAGAAATCCGTCATGCCGAAACCGTGACCGATCTCATGCTCCAGAACATGAAGGCTGCCGTTCTGAATCATACCAAGATAAGCTGTATCTGAAAGACGCTGTCCCCAGTCGCCACCGCAGCCGCCAATATCCGGAAATCCCTGCGTAGCCCACATATACATATCAAATCTCCTGTCCAGTCCGCCCGGATATTCATATCCTTCTTCTGCAAAGTGGTCAAAACGTGACAGCTCTGTTGGTGCATACGGCTCTTTGTCCGGAATCGTATCTCTGCCATTGGTTGTATCGTACTGTGCATCATAATACTTTGTATCTGTATATACTACTTCATCATCATGAAGGTCAAGAAGGCAGCTCTTGTCGATAACCGCCCAGCCCACGACCTTGACATCAATATGCTCATAAGGCCAGTTTTCATAGCCCGCAAGCCAGTCATTCCACGCATTGATACAATCGGAGAGCATCTGCTCAAACTGCTGCCGCTGTTCGTAGGTCACAGTCTGATAGGACTGCCACTTCACGACGTAATTGATCGTGCCCTTTCCGGCAACGATCTGGTCGAATATCGTGTTGCGGCGGGCGGTGGACTGCTCCCGCTCGATGCGATTTGTCCAGATCCAGTCAGCGGCATACTGAAATTCCGCCGGCATATCGCTGATACTTTCCGCAGAAGCAGTGATCGTAACAGGCGCAGAGAAGTCATATCCGCCCTGTGCCGCCATTGGCGTGATGCACATGGCAGCCGCAAGCAGAGCTGCTGCAATACTGTTTCTTCTTTTCATAAGTACCCCCTTATTTTCTCTGTTGTTTATGCAAGCCATTGGCTGCTATATCATCTATATAGTAATATTGTACCATTTTTCACTTGAAATGTCAATCTATTATTCGGCGTTTTTGTGTACATAAATTTCTCAATTAATTGTAATATTGTCTTGATTATTGGCTGCAAATGTGCTATAATATTACAAAGAAAC
>JAFXOO010000323.1 GCA_017528675.1 Oscillospiraceae bacterium
ATTGTTATCGGTGAAACGACCGAGATCGGGGATAATGTGAAGATCTACCAGGGTGTGACCCTCGGTGCGCTCTCCACACGGGGCGGCCAGTCCCTGCGCAGCAGAAAGCGCCACCCCACCATCCGGGACAATGTCACCATCTATTCCGGCGCCTCCATCCTCGGCGGCGAGACAGTCATCGGCAGAGATGTCGTCATCGGCGGTAATGCATTCATCACCAAGTCCGTTGCCGACGGCGCAAGAGTCAGCATCCGCAACCAGGAACTGCGGTACAAGTACGGCGCCGGTCACGCCGCACCTGAGGAAATGGAGCAGGATGAAACCTGGTTCTATGTTATCTGACAGGTTTCCTCTGTGCCAGCCCCGGCGGCTGAACTTCTGACAGGCGCTATCCGGCAGTTTCCGGGAGACCGGTAGAATTGCCGCTGCATTTCTGCAATTCAGACGGATAATTTTACAAAACAGATTGCATTCTGATGAAAGTTATGGTATAATAGTTCTATGAAAGCATTGATAAAATGCTGATGCAGTGCTTTGCTTTCCCATCCGTTCTATTCTCTCCATACCGGAGGCGCTATATGAATCTGCAATCTATTATCGTGACCAACTGCATCGGCTTCACGATGCTGGTGGTGCTGCTCATCAGCAGCAGCATTGTGCGCCAGAGGCGTACACATATTGACCGTCTGTTCACGGCGCTCACCACAATCACCGCCATAAGCTGCATTGTGGAAATGCTGACCTTCATCATCGACGGCCAGAGCTTTCCGGGCATCCGCCCGCTCTCGATACTATGCAATTCCTGGCTCTATGCTGCCAATATTCTGCTCTCCTTCCTGTGGGCGGTCTATACCGACCTGCACCTGTACCGTGACACGGAACGCATCCGGAAACGCTACAGACTGATCGGTCTTCCCATGCTGACCGGGATACTGATGCTCATTCCCAACATCTGGATGGGGACACTGTTCTCGCTTGACGAGCAGAACCGCTATCACCGGGAGCTGGGCGGCTATCTGTTTTATCTGCCGATGCTGTTCTATCTTGTCTACAGCGTTGTGCTGCGCTACCACTGCTTCCGGGTGCACGGGCGGAATGAATTCTTCCCGATCTGGCTGTTCATCGTTCCTGTTCTGCTCGGTGCCACGGCACAGACAGTCATCTTCGGCATCTCCACCGGCTGGTGCTCTGTGGCAATCGGACTTGTGGGGATGTGGATGGGGCAGCAGAATGAGATGAGCTATCTCGACCCGCTGACAAGGCTGTATAACCGGAACTACCTTGACCAGTTCCTCCGGAATACCCAGAAAACCCACAAACCTGTGGGCGGTATGATGATTGATCTGGATGATTTCAAGCAGATCAATGACCGCTTCGGGCATTCTGTGGGAGATGCTGCGCTCGTGGATACCGCCAATATCCTGCGCAGCGCTGCCGGCAGCAGGACGGTGGTCATCCGGTTCGCCGGTGACGAATTCATCGTACTCGAAAAGACAGATGCCCCCGGAGCGCTTGAAGCTGCCGAACGCCGTATCCGTGAGGAGCTTGCCCGTTTCAATGCGGAATCCGGCAAGCCCTACCGGCTGGGATTTTCCATCGGGCTGAGCACGTTCCGCTGTGATGCAGATACCCCCGCCGACACCTTCCTCAGCGAAATGGATGAGCGTATGTACGCCGAAAAGCGCCGCAAACACAGCGTAAATCCGGCACCGGTTCAGATGTGACCGGTGCCGGTGCATTTTCCTCTTTACAAATCCCCCGGAATGTGCTATAATAATAAGGCAATACCGCACAAAGCCCGCCTGACGGCTTGGCGGCACATCTGCTTGCATCTTTTCCGTCATCTTGCACAGAAATTCCTTGCTGGGCGCCAGCCCAGCGGCGTCATTTCTATACAATCTGACGAAAAATCTGGCTGC
>JAFXOO010000324.1 GCA_017528675.1 Oscillospiraceae bacterium
CAATATCACCGAGCAGGTATTCGCCGTCTGCCAGCACACCGATCGTGACAGTCTGCTTTTCCCTGAGCTCCGAGCTGTGCAGGCGGGTCAGACGGTAATAGCCCTCACTGCCCTCCTCCGTGGAATACGCAAGGAAGGAACCGTCCTGTAGCGGATAGACGCCCATCGGCATCAGGTCAGATGCCGCCCAGTCAATGACCGGCTCAGCCGTTCCGTCATCCCGGATGCCGCAGAGCTGACCGTTTTCCGTGACAAAGAAACGATAGTCCCCGTAGCCGCCGGTCGAGATCACCATATTGCCGTAGTTATTCGATGTCTCAAGCGTATAAATCTGTTTGCCGACCTCGCCGGTCGCTCCGTCAAATTCATAGAATGTCATGATCTCCTGCGCCGTACCGTCACTCTGCGAGGCATACTGCAATTCCTGATAGACCGGCTTGCCGTCCCTGTCCCTGATCAGGCTGACAGAACGGTTGAACTGCCCGACGTTGTTGGGCCTGACCTCGGTCAGGCTGCCGTCCGGCGTGATCCGCAGCATACCGCCCTGATCGAGGAACAGATACATCTGATCGCCGCATGCAGCACACTCTGTAATCCACAGACTGTGATACTCGTCCATGTAGCTGTTGAGCGCATCCACCTTTGCCTTGGAGAGCATCGTGCCGTCCATCGCATAGGTGCAGATGAAGTACTCCGTCGCCGTGTAGCTGTTGTTGTAGTTCTCCCACCAGTCCTGGTCGAAATCATCCTGTGCATCCGCAGGATTGATGTTGTTGTGGTTCTCCATCGTCACGAGCATGTAGATGACATCGTCCCCTAATACCGTATAGTTTTCCCGGCTGTAGAACCCGTCATAGGGCGCAAGCGGCGCCAGCTCCGTTTTTGACACCTCGTTGAGCGCCGCATCACACTGCACCACGCTCCGCTTCTCGCCGCTCATGTCGCTGAACACTGCAAGATACCGGTAGCCGTCCCCGGCAGTTTCCATACCGGCAGAGCCGAAGTAATCCGGCACATCGAGCGGCTCCGCCATCGCCTGGAGCGTCAGTGTATCCTCGCCGAGCGGTACGGCTTCGCTGGTTTCCCCCTGCGCCGGCTGTGCCGGATTGCTCTCCGCAGGCTTCGCTGCACATCTGCTCAGCATTAGGCAGACTGCCGTCAGGGCTGCAAAAATATTTCTGTATTTCATGGTGATCCCTCCATCACAATTTCAGTATAAGGCAGCTCTGCACTGCTTCCGGTAATGAGCCGCCATGTCTGTGTGTCTTCCGGCAGCGCATACCACAGTTCCACGCTGCACTGTTCTCCCGGTTCGAGCGTGCAGGTATTGGGCAGACCGGCTTCACCGGTGCTCTCTGCCCGGCAGGGCGTAACATAGACGATCCCGCCGTCTGTTTCCACCGCAGCCCGGAAATTATCAAGCTGGAACACAGTCTGGTCGCCCGTGATCCCCCCCGCAAGTGAAACAGCATCCTCGCTTTCAAGCAGGACTGTCACATGACAGAGCCCGTTCTCCTTCGATGCGTCCGTAACCTTCACATACAGTGTCCCTTCGGCGGTGAGATTGGACGCTGCATAGCGCTCACCGATAGAATAGGCGGGGTCCGTTACAACAACAGGCACCGGCGCACCAGAAGTCTCCGGATGCTCCTGCACAGGACTATGCATACGCAGCCAGACCAGACCGCCAAGTGTCCCGAAGCAGACCACAGCACATGCTGCCGCTGCACCGAAGCGTGTGACAACGCTGATCTTCTGCGCCGGCTGTACCTCCTCCGGGACAATCTGCTCCGGCACAGCAAGGTGCTGCTCAATCTTATGCAGCAGCCGCTCATGATCGGCGTCCGCAATGCCGTGGTATTCGGTTCCGAGCTTCTCGGCAGTGTCCTCGTCGATCTCTTGCAAAGCCCGGATGATGTCCTTTTTCCGCATATGCTCACCTCCAGTCCTTCATGGCCGTGCGCAGACGTTTGAGCGCCCTGCTGCATCGCACCTGCGCAGCATGCGGCGTCAGGCCGACCATTTCGGCAATATCTGCCATTTTCCGGTTAAAGTAATACTTCTGCACAATAATCGTGGCATCCGGCTCACCGAGCGCCTGCACCTGACGCAGCAGTTCTGTTTGCAGGAGCCTGCCTTCGGTATCTGTCTCTACATGTGCCTCCGCCGGTTCCTGTGCATCTTCAAGCGGCATCGTGTGCAGCCGGCTTGATTTCAGGGAGCGGCAGTAATTCAGCGCACGGTTCCGGGCTGCCTGCCCGATATAGGCCTTGACATGATCCTCACGGATGCTGTCAAAGCGCTGGATGACTTCTGCGAACGTCTCCGCAAAGCAGTCCTCCACATCCTCCCGAGTGCCGCAGTCACGCAGTATCCGGAATATGATTGCATAGACATATTGCGCATATTGCTGGTATAGAGCCTTGGCGCCGTCATTCAGGCTGCTTTTCATCAAGGCTTGCAGCTCACGGTCAGTCATGGGGTTCTCCTTTCTGTTTTAGAGCTCTCATTACATACAGACACACCGGAACAGGAAAATGTCACAGGGTCTTTCAAATTTTTTCAGCGTTTTTTCTGGTGACGGCATACTGCACCCCGTCGGAGGCTGCCGCCCCGAACCCTACGTATTTTCTGCCGGCGGATTATTAAAAGCCTTCCCTCTGGACAAATGCCGCACAATCTGTTATAATAAAGAAAACCAAGGGGGTGAGACAATGGGCGCACGAGAAACACTGTTTGCAAAGCGAAATCCGTTTGCAACAGCAGAGACCGAAGACCTGTTCCGGAAGGCAATGCAGGAAAACTGCCGCTATCATGATGCGCATTGCCCGGAATACCACAGCATTCTCAAAGACAGCGGCTTTTCTCCGGATGACCTGCAAACGCCCTCAGACCTCGCCAAGCTCCCGCCGCTGCCGACTGCCTTGTTCAAGCGGCACCACCTGACCTCCATGCCGGCCTGGCGCATTCCTGTGAAAGCGACATCCTCCGGCACAAAGGGACATTTCAGCAAGGTCGGGCTGGAATTCAGTGCACTCTGGAACGGGCTGTGGATGGTGCTGCGCATGGCGCATTACCGCAGGCTTCTTTCACTACGGCCCGTCAATTATGTCATCCTCGGCTATCAGCCGCATAAGGGCAATGACATGGCAGTCATGAAAACAGCCTTCGGTTCGACTTTTTTCGCACCAGCGCTGCACCGCTGCTATGCGCTGCGGTATGAAAACGGAAGCTATACTGCCGATCTTGAACATGTACTGGAATGTCTGCAACGATTTGTAAAATCCGGCCACCCTGTGCGGTTTATGGGGTTTCCGTCCTACACCTATTTTCTGTTGCAGCTCATGGAAAACCGCTCTGTCCGGCTTCAGCTTCCGCCCGGCTCCAGAATCATGCTCGGCGGCGGCTGGAAGCAGTTCTACCGGGAACAGGTGGATAAACCGGCGCTCTATGCGCTCATCCGGCGTGTGCTCGGTGTGGAGGAGGAACACGTCATCGAATTCTTCGGTGCTGTCGAGCATCCGATCCTGTACTGTGACTGTCCGGCACACCATTTCCATGTACCGGTCTACAGCCGTGTGCTCATCCGGGATGTGCGCACGCTCGAACCTGTTCCGAACGGTACGCCTGGTCTTGTCAATCTGATGACACCCATGATCAAAGCCACGCCAC
The DNA here is from genome assembly GCA_017528675.1 of Oscillospiraceae bacterium. Classification (GTDB taxonomy): domain Bacteria; phylum Bacillota; class Clostridia; order Oscillospirales; family Ruminococcaceae; genus UBA3855. The sequence goes on from JAFXOO010000324.1 coordinate 3,673, forward strand.
TGACCAGCGTCATGACCGATGACCTCGGTATCCTGCATGACGGAAGCGAGTGCCCATGCGGGCTGCGCTCCCCCTATCTGGAAATCATCGGACGGGTCGGCCTGAAGGAAATCCGCACCTGCGCTGCCGGTGCAGCCGACATTCTGAAAGGAGTGAGCCCATGATTCTTGCAAACGGCAGCCTGTACAGCTCTGAACAGCAGGGAACGCTCCTTGCAGATCTTGAACGGCGCATCAATGAAACCAGGCGCAGCAGAAAGCTTCCTGTGGGAACCGTCATCCAGGCACTCGATCAGATGGCCGTAAAGCTCGAACAGGGCTGCTTCGATGCACTCATTCCGGAGCCGGAGCTGCGGGATTCCGTGAATTTTGCAGCGGGGCTCCTCCACAGCAATGCGCTCCTGCGCCGCCTGCGCAATGAGCTCCCGGCACTCCCTCCGCAGCAGGGCAGGCTGCAAATCCGCCGTGAACCGCTCGGCACACTGCTCCACATTGCAGCCGGAAACATGGACGCCCTGCCGGCGTTCAGCGTGATCGAAGGCCTTCTGACCGGCAATATCAACCTGCTCAAGCTCCCGCAGGCCGACAAGGGGCTGACCGTTCGCTTTTTTCAGGAGCTCCTGCAAATCGAGCCGGCTCTGACCGATTACATCTACGTCTTTGATACGCCTTCGAGCGATGTATCCGGCATGCAGCAGCTTGCTGCATGCAGCGACGGCATCATCGTGTGGGGCGGTGACGCCGCAGTTTCTGCTGTCCGGCAGCTTGCCTCTCCAGGCTGCAAGCTGATTGAGTGGGGGCATCGGCTCGGCTTCTGCTACATCTCCGGATGGACAGATATGGATGCAGCGCTTTCCGATCTTGCGGTGCACATCATTACCACCCGGCAGCTCCTTTGCAGCTCGTGCCAGGTGATCTATCTGGATACGGACAATCCGGCTGATATCATGGCATTCTGCGAGCATTTTCTGCCGGTTCTGGAACAAGCCGCAGCAAATGTCGCTGCCGATATCGGTGCCGATGCGGAGCGCACGCTGCGCCGCTATACCGCAAAGCTGGAACGAATTCTGAGCGGTGACACCCCGCAGGAGCAGCGTGTTTTGCAGGGAAAGGGCTGTAGCGTTACCGCCTGCACGGACAGGGCTCTGGAGCTCTCTGAGATGTTCGGCAATGTCCTTGTCAAGCCCCTCCCCCGGACTGATCTGCTCAGCGTACTGCGGGAGTCCAAGGGGTATCTGCAAACCGCAGGACTCATCTGCCCGGCGGAGCAGCGGGAAGCACTTACAGACCTGCTCATCCGCAGCGGCGTCAACCGCATCATGACCCCCGGCGGGATGTCAGGCACCTTCCCCTGTGAGGCGCATGACGGCGAATACCCGCTGCAACGCTACACCCGCATCGTGAACATCCTGCAATGACCGCAAGTCCATAAAACAGCTCCGCCATTCCGGAACAACCCGGAACGGCGGATTTTCTTTGCTTATTGAGTGATGGCTTCCGTCCAGTAGGTCTGGTTATAGATATCCGTGAAGCGGTACATGATCTTCACAGCGCCGTCACCGACATCCGTGTTGCTGATCTGCATATTGTCCGTCACTGTCATCTGATTGCCGAGGTAGTAGCTGTCCAGATACTCCTGCTCATAGCTGTAATAATCACAGATGAAATCAAGCGTATCACCCACCTGAAGCTCGGTCATGCTCTTTGCCACGGTATCTGTCTCACCGTCGATGTAATCTGTCGTTGCGCCGGCGATATAACCCGCCGGATTCTGCGCATCAAACACGATAATCAGGTTCACACGCTCACCGTTGAGCAGCGCCGGAACATAACCGCTGATGGTGTACTGGTCATTCTCTGCCTCTGTGGTATCCGTGTGGTAGTACGCAACAACCTGCCCGTTGATGGACAGCCAGTTGCGGTCGGTATCTGCCACAAGATTCCCCGCATCATCGAAACTATAGAGATTGTCCATGCCGAGATCCACATACCCGGTGCCGTCATCGTAGAACATGCTCATATCCAGCGTATGCACGAGCGACCACTGCGCTTCCGGCAGACTCATGGTGTACTTGCCGTCAGCCGTCTGTTCCCAGACAAGATAGGACGGATCGAAGTAGTTCAGTGACAGATAATCTGCCGTCTGTTCATCGGACATGGCACGGTCAGTCATGAAGTCTGTATTCGAGGTATCCAGTCCGTCAATGCCTCTGCCGGAGGAGAGGAAGCCGTTCAGGAGCTGGCCGATCATCTCCGAGCTGCCGGAGGAACCGCCCAGACTGCCTGCGATATTGAACAGCGAGTTCATGGGCGAGGCTGCGGAAGAACCGCCCGCAGCAATCTGACCGCTTGTTTCCAGACTTGCAAACTGACGGATGCAGGAGGCATATTCTGCATCCATGCCGATCTGGTCATAGGTCTTGCAGGCCTTGTCCACATAAGAGGTACGCTTGTACGGGAAGAAGATCGAAATGCCGTAGGCATGGGTCATGTTGGGCGAGGTGCGGTTGTACTTGACCGCATTCTTGATGGACTCGGCAAGCTGCCTGCCCTCATCGTTGCCCATATTCTGCGCCAGATCCACAAGATCGACCTGGTCAATCTTGGAGCTCTGTGCAAATTCTCTCGTAGCATAGCGTGCATCCGAAACGGACTTGTAATCCTGGTTCTGGATACGCTGGGTAAGCGATTTCGAGAACGCTGTCAGATCTCCCGGAACCGTGTTGGAAAACTCCGCCAGATCGACAACCGACAGTGTGGTTTTCTGTCCCTGGCAGCGCTTTCCGCATTCGGAAACGAAATCATCCACAATGTTCTTACCGATTTCAAGTGTCGGCATCGAGGGATTCTGTCCGAGCTTGTTGAGCCAGTTGGTATAGTACCAGCCGATGCCCGGCTCTGTCTCCTCAGAGGCAATCATATAATCGGCATAGTCATTCAGCATCAGTGCCGTTTCTGCTGTTGCCATCAGGCAGGCATCGAAGCCGATGAAGTCGAACTTCACGCCGCTGTTCTGAAGGGCATTGCGTACACCGGCAAGGCTCATCGAGCCCTTGCTCTTGAATTTTTCGTCATAGCCGTAGCCGCTGACAGAACCGCCGCCGTGATCCCACATAATCAGCTCGTAGCGGTTTGCCGGGAAGTTGGTGGCACAGTAATTGATGAAGCCCGTGAGTGTAGCAGGCTCTGTCATGACCTTCTCGCCATCATCTTTGACAAGGCACTTCAGGCCGCCGTTTGTCACCTGGTAGATCTGGTTGGTACTGTTGCTGATGCCGGAGGTTTTCCACTTGCTGCAACCGCCGGTGTAGGCAAGGATATTGACATTGCTGCCCAGGTTCGCAGATGCCATCTCGCTCAGGTCAGAGGAAGCCATGCCGTACTTGGATTCGAGGTCGGTTCCGCACATATAGACCATAATTGTCACAGTATCCTGGCCGTTTCCGGCGATGGTCGTGTACTTGCCACGGGAGCCGGAGGCCACCGTCTGGTCTACGCTACCTGTCACAGCATCATTCGCAGTACTGCCATAATCAGGCATGTCATAATTGTTGAAGCCGGCAGGGGTCTGTCCCTGGCTTGTGCTGCCGGTGTAGCTGCTGTAGTACGAGCCTGTGTCACCGCCGCCGAGGAGCGTGCCGAGCATACCGCTGCTGCCGCCCTTGCCGCCGAAAATCATAATGGCAACAACGACAAGCAGAATCAGGCCGCCGCCTCCGCCGCCTGCAATTGCTGCACGTTTGCCGAAGCCGCCGCCGGAAGGCTGACCATGCCCGCCCTGTCCGACAGGACCGGAGCCGAGTCCGCTGCCTCTGCGGCCGACGCCGCTTCCGCCGGATGTCACATTCTTGTCTCTTGAACGAGGTCTGTTGGGTTCCATACAATCCTCCTGCCTTTCGCAGATATTTATACCACTATTTTACACGATTTTTTTCCCGTTGTCAAGAGGAATGCCGTTGAATCCGCATGTTTCTGGTTTTTTCTGCAATTATTTTTCAAAAAACACTTGACAAATCAGACTAAAGCTGGTATAATAATATTCACAGCCGCAAAATGGCTGTTTATGAAATGGAATGAAGAATCAAGTCTATAAGTGTTTGTAAGGATGAACCGCATGCTTCTGTAGGGAGTATTGCGCCATGTTGCATCTTATTGATTTGATTCTTCATTCCTTTTTTGCACCTTGACAATTTACCGCTGCACCGACCAGGCTGCGGAAAGTGTGCATTGCGGTCCTACGGACTTGCGCACCCGCAGATGAAATCCTGCACAGCAGGTGTGAACCGGTGTTTTTGAATCCATCCCAACGATGAAACTTGTAAAGGAGATGTTTACCTATGCAAAAGGAACAGAATAGACCAAACACACTTTACCCGCTTCATACCGAAACCATCGTCAGATATACACAGATGTACCAGCAGCAAGCCAAACGTCACGGAGCGGACAGGCTGTCTACCCGCCTTGTAAAATGCGCCTCCGTCCTGGAACCCGGTGAGTTCGTCGGCTGGCAGATGATCGTGCCGCAAAAGGGTCTTGTCCGCTGCTCGGTCTTCGGTTCCGGCTCTCTCTGCTGCGATGACCTGCTCTGGGCATCCGAAAAGACCGCCAAGGCTGTCAGATGTAAAACACCGGGCGGCCAGCTTCCGGCGCTGCCGCACGTCTATGAGCTCTTTCTTCCGGCAGTCTCTGCCGGCAGCACCGCTTCCTCCATCGGATTCGGGGCACAGCCGTCTGCCGCCTCCGACACAGAACCCGACTGGCCGTTCTACTATTCCTCCCAGTTTGAAGAACTCATCCAGGTAATGCGCATCACAGGCGGCATGCTCCGTGCTGTAATCGGCCCCGCCGATACGGAATCGCAGAAGCTCTGCCGCAAAAACGTCCTCCAGAATTTCCGTTCAGCAGATGTATCCGTAACCGATTATATCGGCAAACCGGTACAGATGCGTGTGCTGCTGCGTCTGCCATCCCGCCCGTCCATCCGTCTGCGCACAGTTCTGAACGAAGCCTGCAAGGAGGCCGTCCTGCGCAGCCTGGGTACAATCGACCAGTCCGAGGCTGCTGCGGTGTGGAACGACCCGTTGCAGCAGGCGCCTGTGCTGCCCGATTATGCCGCCCGTATCCTCATGCTGGAGCCGGAACTGCACGAGCCGGTCGTTGGCATGGAAATCTGCAAGGAAGCCATGAAGAAAATCCCCGCAAGCCACAAAAACACCAGGGAACCCGGAGCCGTCCTGATCGGAAAGGCAGAAGATACAACCGGTGTACGCCGGAAAATCACAATCGGTGAACTGGATCTGAAGCGCCATTTCCAGATCGTCGGACAGACCGGAACCGGCAAATCCACTTTGCTTGCGACATTGATTCTCAGTGCAATCGAGCAGGGACACGGTCTGACCTTCTTCGATCCGCACGGCAGCACCATTGATACTATCCTGCGCTCGGTTCCGGAAAAATACGCCGGCAAGATCCGGGTCGTCCGCATTGGTGATGCCGATAATCCCGTGCCGCTGAACATCTGGGACAGCGATGATCCGGAGAAGGAAGAACGGAATATTTCGGATCTCTGCGAGCTGTTCGGGGATATCTTCAATCCGCCCGGCGAAATCTTTGTCGGCCCACGATACGAACGATGGCTCTCGACCTTCGCCAAGGCATCCATAGCGTTCCTCGGAAAGCAGGCTTCCCTCGAAAGTATTTCCGTCATTTCCCAGAGCCAGGACAACATGCTGCTGGTCTGCAAGGCAATCACCGGCAGATACCCGGAGCTGATCGAAACCATCCGGCAGGAATACGGCACCGACCGGAGCAACGATTTTCAGAGCACCCTCAACTGGTACCTGTGCAAATTCCAACGCCTGACATCTGTCGAACAGCTCCGAAAAACCCTCGGCGCCGGAACCAATGCACTGGACTTCCCCAATACGATTGATACGGACACCGTAACGCTGATCGACCTTGCAACTCCCGTGATCGGCACCCATGCCGCAAGAATCATCGGTACATTACTCCTGATGAAGCTCTGGAATGCCGTCACTGCAAGAAAGGAGCGTGACCGCACGCATCTGGTGGTGGTCGATGAGGCTTCCCTGTTCCAGACAAACCCCATGCCCCGCATGCTTGCAGAATCCCG
>JAFXOO010000325.1 GCA_017528675.1 Oscillospiraceae bacterium
ACGTATTTTTGCAGTTTCTGCATTGGGGTGCGTACTGCTCGCCGGTTGCACCATGCCGCAGACGGGCAGCGGGAAAGCCGCAAACCGCATGGCAGGGAGCTTCTGCGCTGAAGTGACTGTGACAAATGCAGATTCGGAAACCAAGGGGGTGCTCACCCGCTTCGGGACGGATGCATGGCGGGTGGCATTTACCGCGCCTGCGGCGCTTTCGGGCGTGCAGCTTGACTTTCTTGACAGCGAGGTGACGGCATCCTACAAGGGACTGGAATTCTCGGTGCCGCAGTCGGCACAGGCAATCCGGACGGAGCTTGCGGAGCTGATGGAGGCTGTGGATGCGCTGGCACCGGAGGAGGCGCTCGAAGGCAGTGTGCAGGACGGTGCCGTGCTCTGCGAGGGAGAGGTCACGAACGGCAGCTATTCCCTTCTGGTGGGAGAGGACGGGACGCCGGTGAACTTCTCGCTGCCGAACTACGGCGTGGTCATTTCGTTTGACTCCTTTGCCGAGCAGAGCGGACTCTCCCCGACTGAGGAAACCACCCTTGAAAAGACGTTCCCGGTGGAGGATACCACGGCGGCTGACGGCTCCGGGGAATGAACGGGGGCAGGGGCGCAATGCCAACAACTTAAGGTATTTGTCGGCTTGTGCCGACTCAGGAGGGGCTGCTCGCCCCTCCTAAACCACCCTCGGCAGGGCGGTGACCGCCCTGCACCCGCAAATTATGTTCTGCTAAATTGTTAGCATTGGGCAGGGACGCCCTGCACCAGAAACGGACGTTATCAACAAACAGAGCCCTCCGGTAAAACCGGAGGGCTCTCAGTCTGTCAAAAAAGTACTGTTGCAGGGTTCGGGGCGGCAGCCCCGATCAGGGCGCAGGGGCCGAAGGCCCCGCAATATAACCCCTCCCCCAATGGGGGAGGGGTTGGGGTGGGGGCGCTCACCGGTGCGCCAGCACCAGAAAAAGGACTTTATCGACAAGCTGTGAGCCCTCCGGCAAAACCGGAGGGCTCTTTTCTTACTTGATATAAACCCGCTTCATGATCTGCGGTGCAAGCGGCTTGTCGTTTCTGCCGGTCGGGGTGCAGGCGATTTCGTCTACGACATCCATGCCGGATACGACCTTGCCGAAGGCTGCATACTGGCCGTCAAGATAGGCTGCATCGGCATGCATGATGAAGAACTGAGAACCGGCGGAATCCGGATCACTTGCACGAGCCATCGAGAGCACGCCTCTGGTGTGCTTGAGGTCGTTCTTGATGCCGTTGGCTGCAAACTCGCCCTTGATGTGCCAGCCGGGACCGCCGGTACCATTACCGAGCGGACAGCCGCCCTGAATCATAAAGCCAGGAATAATCCGGTGGAAGGTCAGGCCGTCATAAAAGCCCTCCTTCACCAGCTTCTCAAAGTTTTCGCAGGAGATCGGCGCAATATCAGGGTAAAGCTCGATCTCGATCTGCTTGCCGTTGTCCATTTCAATTACTACCATTGGGGTTACCTCCAGATTATGTATTTTGACTGCTGATCTCACGCATATCGAACGTGATTTCGCAGTTTTCATCATCAAAATGTGCTGTAAATGCATCCATCACACGCCCGATCACCATGTGGCCTCCGATGTCATCGGCACCCATGAGAATGATGAAAACCTGACGCCCGTATACCGCCGAAATATCACCCCGGCGCAGACATGCCTGTACGATACGGGTGAAGTTCATGATGCACTGCGACTCCACCACCGGGCCGCAGTCGCTCGTGAAGGTGAAGATGATAAACTGTGCCTTCTGGTCAAGACGCTCAAGAAGACGTATCACAAAGCGGTAGACATTCTCAAAATCATGCTTCGGCACGATGAACGGCTCCTTGCCCTGGTTTGACTCCCGGATGCGGTCAAATGCCGAGAAATCCAGATCATCCGGCGAATACACCGGGCTGCCGCACAGCAATTCAAGGCGATTGCGCAGCAGTTTGCCGGCAATCGGAAACACAATGACATCATCTGCCCCGCACCCTGCCAGAAACTCCTGGTTTTCTGTTGTGCCGTCATAGGTCACCACTGCCAGCGGTATCAGAAGCCGGTGCAGCGCTCGGATCCGATCCGCCAGCTTGTCTCCGGCAAATTCCTGGACGATCAGGACACAATCACTGTCATCCGGAACTGTACCCGGTTCGGCATATACCACCTGGTAGCCGCTGAGTGCGGACAGAGCGGGTTGCAGCCATGGCGCATCTCCGCCGCATACTGTCATTTTTCGGATCATAGTGTGCCTCCTGTGTCAATACAGCTCAACTGTCTCCACGTCCTCCTTCGTGATTGTGACAAGATCCTTGTCGGTGACGGAAATCATCGTCGCAAGACGGTTTGCCTGGTTGGTAAGCGTCTTTTCAAAGAAATTCCGTGCATCACGGCCGTTGGCAAAGCCGGGCAGTTCTTCCTTGCGGGCAACTCTGTCCTCGAAGAAGCGGCTCACGATTTCCTTGGCCTCATCGGTCAGCTCAAAGAAGGACTTGCTGCAAATGCCGTTGAAGATGCCGACCAGCTCCTCTGCCGAATAATCCTCGAACAGAATCTGCTTGTTGAAACGGGAGCGCAGACCGGGGTTGGAATCGAGGAATGCCTCCATCAGGTCGGTATAGCCTGCCACGATCACCACCAGATCGTTACGGTTGTCCTCCATTGCCTTCAGCAATGTATTGACTGCCTCCATGCCGAAGTCGTTCGAGCCGGTATTCGCCGTCAGCGCATACGCCTCGTCAATGAACAGCAGGCCGCCCATCGCACTCTCCACGATCTTCTTGGTCTTCATGGCGGTCTGGCCGACATAGCCGCTGACCAGTCCCGAACGGTCTACCTCCACAAGATGCCCCTTGCTCAGCACACCGAGCTTCTGGTAGATCTTGCTCAGAAGGCGGGCGACGGTCGTTTTACCGGTACCGGGGTTGCCGGAGAATACCATGTGCAGCGAGACAGATGCCTGCGGCAGACCACGCTCCTCACGCAGCTTGTGAACCTTGAGCAGGTTGATGAGGCTGTTCAGGTCTTCCTTCACCTTGCCAAGACCCACAAGTCCGTTGAGATTCGCCAGCAGCTCCTCAAGGTTCTCCTCCGGCTCTGCGGGGACTTCCGGCGTTGCCTCCGGATCGGGATCCGCTACTGTCTCAAGACGGTCATCGGACGGTGCATCCGGCTTCTTGTCGTCCTTGTCCGCCTTCGGTGCAGGCGGAACATACGCCGGCGTTTCCATACGGTCCTCTGCATTGTTGGGAACGGGCGGCGCAAACGGATTGATGCGGTCATGCTTCATCTTCTTCCAGGTGCGCAGATAGGCGGCACGGTAATTCTTCAGACGGAGCATGAGGGTTGCCATTGCCTTGGTCTGGCGGTCATCGTACTGGCCGTCATGCGTGATGAATTCCAGACCCAGCTCATCGAGAAAATCCAGCAGCAGCAGCGAGGTACTGCCCTGCGCAGCATCGTTCTGGATATCGGCATTGATGAACACCGTCAGCAGCGCCAGCACGGTATCGAAGATGGCGTCCGCAGAGATGCGGTGCTCCTCCACAAACCGCACAACATAGTCCTTCGTCAGGGAAAAGCCGAGACAGTCATTGATGATGTCCACCTCGTAATCCTTGATGTTCCGGTCGCTGTCAGCGATATACAGCATGAATTTCATGATGGCGAACTGCGCATAATCACGCAGCGGCATATGGGCACCCTTGACCTGAAAGCCCTGTCGCTCATACTGGGTGCTGAGGTTATAAATGTGCTGAAGCACATCATTTCTGGATCTTGCCAATCGTTTCAACTCCAATCCTTACGGGATGCGCCCCCTTGCAGGAGGCCTTAGGCAATACCGCACAAAGCCCGCCTGACGGCTTGGCGGCGCATCTGCACCACCAGCTCTGTGCGGTGTTGCCCTTACTCTATCATTATAACAAATTGCTATACAAAAGGCAAGAGTTTTTTGAAAATCCGTCAAAAAAGATCACGTCCGGACAATGCCGGATTTTGCCGGATTTGGTAAAAATGACTCTAAACCTGTCCGGAAGCCTTGCATTTCTATGCAGAATGTGGTATAATGGTTGTATTCTCATTCTGTCCGGCAAAGGGGGCGCTGCTATGAAACACCGGGTTGCCGTGCTGCTGATGGCGATGATGCTGGTCATGAGCGGATGCGGCGGAGGCAAGGAGACTCCGGACTCTGATTTCAGGCTGTCCGGAACATATAAAATTGTGAGCTATACGGAGGGCGGACACATTTACTCCATCCAGTCCAGCGGTCTGGAGGGAGTCAGCATCCACTTTAACGAGGACGGCACCGGTGTCCTCAACGGAACCAGGGAGAAAACGGCCTTTACCTATACCGAGGACACCATCACCGCCGATTCCGGCTCCGGGGAGTTCCGGCTCCGGCAGAAGGAGGGGCGCATCTACGTCATCCAGACTGTCAACGGGGTCGATCATACCATGGTGTTCCAGTGAGGAGAGGCGCTGTGTGCTGCCCGGAGGCATCTGTATTTCACCAAAAGGGGGAGATTCTCTTGAAGATCATGCATCTTTCGGATCTGCACATCGGCAAGCGGCTCAACGGCTTTTCGCTGCTTGACGACCAGAGATATATTCTGGAGCAGATGTTACACATTGCCGATGAACGGAAGCCTGACTGCGTTCTGATTGCCGGCGATGTCTATGACAAGCCGGTGCCGCCTGCGGAGGCGGTGACGGTGCTCGATTCCTTTCTCAGCGAACTGGCGGGCAGACAGATACCTGTGCTGCTCATCAGCGGCAATCACGATTCGGCTGAGCGCATTGCCTATGGCTGGCGCATGATGCAGAAAAGCGGCATCTATCTCTCCCCTGTCTATGACGGGAAGGTGGAGCCTGTGACGCTGCGGGACGCCTGCGGGGAGGTGCGCTTTTACCTGCTGCCGTTCCTGCGGCCGGGAGATGTGCGGGTATGCTTCCCGGACACACGCATCAGCGGCTATACGGATGCGATGCGCACTGCCATTGACGCCATGCAGGTGGATACTTCCGTGCGGAATGTGCTCGTCACGCACCAGTATGTGACCGATGCAGTATGCAGCGGCTCGGAGGAGATCGTCGGCACCGTTGAAAGCATCGGCACAGAGCTCTTTGCACCATTTGATTATACGGCGCTCGGCCATCTGCACGCTGCGCAGAATGTCATTCCCGGTGTCCGGTACTGCGGCACGCCGCTCAAATACGACTTCACAGAAGCAGGCACCCGGAAGACTGTGACGATGGTCACGCTCGGTGAGAAGGGCTCGGCGCCGGAGATCGAGGAAATACCGCTTGTGCCGATGCGGGATATGCTGGAGCTGCGGGGGACTTTTGAAAAGCTGATGAAACGGGCACGCTCGGACTGCTTTGTCAGGATTGTGCTCACGGATGAGCATGAGGTGCCCGATGCCATCGGCAAGCTGCGGACGCATTTTCCGCATGCCATGATGCTCGATTACGACAACAAGCGTACCAATGCAGAGCCCCTGCTCAGCGCTGTCTCGGCACGGCAGAAGGCACCGATGGAGCTGGTCGATGATTTCTATCACGCCTTCAACGGTGAGGGGCTTTCGGACGAACAGCGGGACATCCTTGCCCCGCTCATCAGGGAAATCTGGGAGGGAGAGCTATGAGACCGCTGAAACTGGAAATGTCCGCCTTCGGGCCGTATGCGCAGAAAACGGTTCTCGATCTGGAGCAGCTTGGCAGCCGGGGGCTTTACCTCATCACCGGCGATACCGGTGCCGGGAAAACCACGATCTTTGACGCCATTACCTTTGCGCTCTACGGCAAGCCGAGCGGGAAGCTGCGTTCGGCAAAAATGCTGCGCTCGCAGTTTGCTGACCCCGGAACCGATACCTATGTGGAGCTGACCTTCGCCTATCACGGAACGGTCTATACCGTGAAGCGCTGGCCGTCCTACGAACGGCCGAAACGCCGGGGCGAGGGCATGACGGAAGCACCGGACAGGGCGGAGCTGCACTGCGGCAGCAGATGTGTTTCGGGCGTTGACCGGGTCAATGAGGAGCTCCTGCGCATCATCGGGCTTGACCGGGAGCAGTTCACCCAGATTGCCATGATCGCACAGGGGGACTTTCTCAGGCTCCTGATGGCCAATACAAAGGAGCGCACCCCCATTCTGCGTAAAATCTTCAAGACCGAAAAGTTTGAGATGCTCAAGCAGCGGCTGCGGGAGGAGAACCGGAAGCTGAAATTGCAGAACGATGCCGACGAGAAGCATCTCCGGCAGTTTGTCCAGGATATCCGGATTCCGGAGGACGATGCCTTCCGGGAGGATGCCACACAGCGTGACACGCTCGGCATGACCGCAGAGGATGCGCTGGCACTGCTCGAACGCATCCGGAAGCTCGATGAGACACAGTACACCCTCTCGGAACGGGAGCTGGAGCAGGCAGAGGCGGCACTGTCCCACGCTGCCGAACAGCTCCGGATTGCCGAACAGACGGACAGCTATCGCTCGGCATTGCAGAAAACACAGACTGAAATTGCCGGTATCCGGGATACCCTGCAACACACCGCTGAGGCATTGCAGGCGGCAAAGGCACAGGAGCCGGCTGCAAAAGAGCAGCAGGATGCAGCGGCAGTCATCCGCCAGCTTTTACCGAAATATGCCGCATTGCAGCAGGCAGAAGCGGCGCTCGCTTCGGGGCGGCAGCAGCTTGCGGCACAGGATGCGGCTGTCCGTGCGGCACAGGCAGAGCAGGAAAAGCGCCGGCAGCAGCTTGCTTCCGCACAGGCAGAGCTTGCCTCCCTGGAGGATGCAGGACAGGCATTTGAAGCTGCGAAAAGCCGTCTCGAACAGCTTGCTGTACAGGAAAAATCGCTCGATGCCTTGCAGCAGGAGGCGGAGAGCTGCCGGAAGGCAGCCGGAACCTTGCAGCAGGCGGAGCATGCCTTGCAGGCGGCGCAGCAAGCCTATGACGGCAGCACGGCGCAGAGTGTGGCTGCGGAGGCGGAGGTGAAACGCCTGCGTACATTGCAGGAGGAGCTCGCCGGCAGTCCTGAAACGGCTGCACAGCTTGAGGCAGAGCGCCGTGAAAAGCTTCAGAAGCAGGAGGGGCTGGAGGCATTTCACAAGGAATACCAGAAACTCCCGGCACTGGAGGCTGCCAGCAGGAAGGCGGAGATGGATTACCGGGCAGCGGACGGGCTTTACCAGACTGCCAATGCTGCCTTTGCCGCCAATGAACAGCGGTTTTATGACGACCAGGCCGGTATTCTTGCGGAGCGTCTGGTAGAGGGACAGCCCTGCCCTGTCTGCGGTGCGCAGGTGCATCCGCATCCGGCAGTATGCAGCAGTAAACGCCTGACCAAAGACGATCTGGACAGGGAAAAGGCGCTGCTCGAAGAAGCCCGCAGGAAGCGGGAGACCAGGAGCAGCGAAGCTGGCATTGCAAAGGAGCGGCTCGCCAGCCTGAAGGAGCGCCTTGGCGCTGAGGCGGAAAAGCTGCTCGGCTGCGGCATGGATCAGCTTCCGGAAGCGCTGTATCAGGCCGCAGAGGTTCTCTCACGCTCGCTTGCTTCTCTGGACAAGCGGCTTGCCGGGGCAAAGGAACAGGTCCGGAAGCTTGCCGAAACCCAGGATGCACTTGCACAGCAGGAGACTCTGCACCGGCAGCTACAGGAGACACTCCGGCAGCAGGATGCGGCACTGCGGGAGCAACAGACACAGTGCAGCAGTCTGAGGGGCAGCACACAGCAGCAGCAGGAGGCGTTTGCCAGAAGCCTGCACGAGCAGCTCGGCATGTCCGCCGAGGCGCCGGAGGAAGCGCTGGAAGCGGCTGTTGCTGCGCTGAAAAGCGAGCTGCACAAGGCAGATACTGCGCTTGCCGGGGCGAAGGAACGGCTCAGCCGCCGGGAGCTGCTCACGCAGCTTCTGCCCGAAACCAGACGCATGGCGGAGGAAGCAGTGCAGCAGTCCCATGCGGCGGCTCAGGCGCTGACGGCATTGCAGGCTTCGATCACCGAAAAACAGGCGCAGCATGAAGCGGCTGCCAGAGAGCTGCCCTATCCGGACAGGGAGTCGGCTGAGCAGGAAATCAGCCGGCTGGAGCTTGCCTGCAAGCAGATTCATGACACGATCACTGCCAAAGAGGCGGCGCATTCGGATACGGAAAAGCTGCTCTCCCGGAAGCTGGGCGAGGCAAGGCAGCTTGAGGAACAGATTGCCGGATGCCCTGCCGTGGACACCGCACAGGAGCAGCTTGCCAGAGACCGTGCCGCAGCAGCGAAGGATGCCCTGTCACAGAAGCTCAAGACACTGTACGCCCGCAGGGATCACAACCGCCTGCTGACCGAAAAAATCCGGAGCTATGCCGGGCATCATGCCGAACAGCTCCGGCGTTATCAGCTTGTGACGGCGATGACTGACACGGTTTCCGGAGCTGTCAACGGCAAGGAAAAGGTCGAGCTGGAGGTCTTTGTCCAGCAGATCTATTTTGACCGGATCATCATCCGTGCCAACCGGCGGCTGCGCATCATGACCGACGGGCAGTATACCCTGCTGCGGCGGGAGGACAAAAAGTACGGCGGCGGCAAGGACGGTCTGGAGCTGGATGCCATCGACCACTGGAACGGCACCCGGAGAAGTGTGCGGACGCTCTCCGGCGGCGAATCCTTCATGGCATCGCTGGCGCTGGCACTGGCTCTCTCGGAGGAGATTCAGTCCGATGCCGGCGGCATCCAGCTTGACAGCATCTTCATTGATGAGGGATTCGGGACGCTGAGCGACCGTGCGTTGCAGCAGGCAATGCGGGCACTGGGTGATCTGTCTGCCGGCGACCGGCTCGTTGGCATCATCTCGCATGTGACGGAGCTGAAAAACCGGATTGAAAAGCAGGTTGTCGTGACGAAAGACCGCAGCGGCAGCAGCACTGTGGAGATCAGGATATGAGAAGCGCCCAACCCCCTCCCCGATGGGGAGGGGGTTATACGGTGCAGAACGTACTTTCTGGGTTTTTGGGCAGACTTATCCTCTTTCCGGCGCAGGCAGGGCGGCGGCAGCTTTATGGAAATTGCTCTGAAACTATTGCATTTTGTCGAAAAATATGCTATAATAGATTAGATATGTAGGCTGAAGGAAGGGAGGGCATTTCGTGCTCAAAGGCTATAAAATTGCTGCCGTCTGTGCGTCACGCATCTATGAGGATGTCATCAACGAGTTCATTGCGTCACTCTGTGAGACGCTTGCGCCGCAGGGATGGCGGGTTCTGATCTTTCAGACCGGCTCGGATCTGTACCAGAAAACCAAGTCCAGCATCGGGGATGCAAGCATCTTTGAACTGATGGATCCCGCTGTTGTGGATGCGGTGATTCTGTTCGGAGATAAGCTGCTCGATGAGCGTGTGATTGACCGGATTTGCAGCAGAGTCCAGCCGCACGGTATTCCCGTGGTGATGCTCAACATCGTCAGAAAGGGATGCAGCAACATCACGTTTGATTTTGAAAAGGGATTCGCTGAGGTGGTGCGGCATCTGGCGGCGGTGCACGGGATTACGGATTATCATATGATTGCCGGACTCCGTGGAAATTCCTTCTCGGACAACCGCATTGACGTTATGCGCCGGGTTCTCGGAGAATACGGCATCCCGTTCGGGCCGGAGCAGGTCAGCTACGGAGATTTCTGGTCGGCACCTGCCCGTGAGGCTGTCCGGAAGCTCATTGAGGAGAACCGCCTCCCGCAGGCGATTGTCTGCGCCAATGACAATATGGCGATTGCCTGCTGTGCGGAGCTTGCCGTACATGGCTACAAGGTGCCGCAGGACGTCATCGTCACCGGATTCGACGGAATTGAAGCCATCAACTATTCCTTCCCGAAAATCACCTCGGCAAAATGCGACTATGCAGAGCTTGGACGCACGGCGGCTGACCTGGTTGTCCGTGCCGATGCAGGCGAGACAATTCCGGAGGAAACAAAGCTTGTCCCGCAGCTTATCCTACAGGAATCCTGCGGCTGTGCGCCGAGGCAGTCGCTCGATGTGACCGATTATATCAACAATGCCAGTGATAGCTTTACCCGGTTCCGCAATGAAGATGAAAAGCTCACGGAGATTTCTGCCGCCATTCTGACAGCACCCGACCTGGAAACGCTGTCGCAGCAGATGCAGCAGAAAATCTTTTACTGCATGATTGTCATGCTCAAGCGGGAATGCATTGACCCGGTGCTCGACCCGCTGCAGATGCATTCCGCAACAACCTTCGGAGAGGAACTCTATGTGGCGTTTGATTCCGATTGCCCTGAGGAGGGGAACCGCTTCCTGCCACGCACAGAGCTTGTTCCCCGTCTGGAATATCTGCTGGCACCGGGAAAGCCGCTGATCTTTTCGGCGCTGCACCAGGTGGATATTCCGCTGGGGTATATCTGCTTTCATTACCAGAGCTATGACCATTCCAACTTCCTGAAGATCAACCAGATCACCATGTCACTGAGTGCGGCATTTGCGGGACTGCGCAACCTGCGCTACCAGGAGCATCTCCATCTGGTCATGGAGGAGATGTACCAGTACGACTCCCTGACCGGGATGTTCAACCGGAACGCCTTTCTCAGGCACACCCAAGCACTGACAGAGCTGCCGCATGACCCGGTGACGCTCGTGCTCTGTGACCTCGACGGGCTCAAATACATCAATGACCATTTCAGCCACCAGGAGGGGGATAACGCTATCACCATCGCCGGGGCGGCGCTGCACGAGGCCTGTCCGCAGGGATTCTGCTGCCGCTATGGCGGGGACGAGTTCGTGGCGCTTCTTGCCGGCGAACGTGACCACGCTGCCATCCGGGAGGCAATCACGCACTTTCTCGGACAGTATAACGAGCACTCCCGCAAGCCCTATGCGGTTTCCGTCAGCATTGGGATTGTCACCTCTGCGGACGAAACATTCGATGGGATGTTTGAGCGGGCAGATTTGCTGATGTATCAGGATAAGCTCACTAAACCGCACAGACGGCACTGAAACTCATTTCTCATCATGCGAGTGAAACAGACTGAACGAAAACTGGTATGAGCAGCAAAACAGCCCCTCCTGCCGGGGGGGCTGTTTTTGCGGGCGGTGTCACTCCTCGGCTTTCCGGATGCCGAAAATCAGGCGGAACACGCCGGAGAGAAGCTTCGGGCGCTTGATGACTACACTTTTCATAAGTATCGCCTCCTGCTTATAGGATATGCAGGAGGCGCTTTTTGGTTACTGTCTGACCTGCACGACAAGCAGCAGGCCGCTTTGTACCGTCACTTCGGCAAAACCGGCGGTGATGGTGTTGCTTACCCCAAGGGGAAAGTTGTTGCGCAGGGTGATGTGCTCCACATCGTATTTCGTCCCCCGGATGGTCACGCCCTCACAGACTTCGGTCATGGCAAACAGGGAAAAATCCCCTGCAAACCTCGGATACCGGTGCGGACTGCCGTCGCCGTACTGCATGCTGATGAGCGTGTTCCCGTGGCAGAGGACTGCATGCTTCCCGTGCTCATACAGATAGCGCAGCATTTGCAGCGTTGCCAGAGAATGGTCAATCCGTGCGCCGCCAAGTGCACCGTAGATGTGGAATTTCCCGCAGCCGTGCTCCTCGCCGTACTGCACGGCTCGCATTGTGTCCGTCACATCCTTCTCCACCGGCAGACGCAGCACGGGAATGTCCTCCGGAACGGCATCGGTGTAGGAATCGAAATCCCCGATGATGACATCCGGCGTGATGCCGAGCCGCTTTGCGTGATACAGCCCGCTGTCGGCGCAGATCACAAGCGACCCTTCCGGAATCTGTACCGCTCCGGTCACGTCACCACCGGCGATGATGACACAGATGTTCATGATTTTTCCAGCTCCCATTCCTTGATCTGTTTCGCTTCCTCGTACATCTCGCAGTAGCTTTCGTGGCGGGATTTCGGGATGGCGCCGGATTGTACCGCTTCAATTACCGCACAGCCCTTTTCGCAGGTGTGCGAGCAGTCCTGGAAACGGCAATCCGATGTATACGGCGCAAATTCAATAAAGCAGTCCGCCAGCTCATGCTTGCGGATGACCGCATAACGCATCGTGTCAAATGTCGAAAAGCCCGGCGTATCGGCAATATAGCCGCCCTCTTTCAGCGGATAGAGCTGCGCATGGCGGGTGGTGTGGCGGCCTCTGCCGAGCTTCCGGCTGATTTCGCCGGTCGGAATGCAAAGGCTGTCGTCGAGGGCATTGAGCAGCGTGGACTTGCCTGCGCCGGAATTTCCGGTCAGGGCGCTCACCTTGCCGCGGAATGCCGCACGGACGGCATCAAGCGTGGCGGGGTCGCTGTAATCCACCGGCAGAATCGGAATGCCGATCTTGCTGTAGAGGCGGCAGATCTGCTCGGAGGATGCCAGATCGAGCTTGGTCAGCAGCAGCAGCGGGGTAATATCCTTGTAGGCGGACACGGCGATGAATTTGTCGAGCAGCCGCAGATTCGGCTGCGGCTCGCACATCGACACCACAAAACAAAGCTGGTCGAGATTCGCCAGCGGCGGACGGATGATCTCGTTCTTTCTCGGGAGCACTTCAGCGACTGCGCCGTCCTCAATTCGCACATGGTCACCGACATACGGCTCCTGCCCACGCTTCCGGAGGATGCCCCTTGCAGGGAATTCCCCCGATACACCGTCAGGGGACACTACAGTGTAGAGTCCCCTGACGGATTTGATAATCAAGCTGTGGGCGTTCTGTTCCTGTCCCATTATGCGACCGGAAGGTCGGGTGTGGGCGGATCGTTGCCCGGATCCGGATTGTCCGGCGTGGAGGGCAGATCCGGTGTGGAGGGCAGATCCGGTGTGGACGGATCAGCCTGAGACGGCTGCGGATCAGCCTGAGACGGCTGCGGATCCTCATGGGATTCCTGCGGCGGCGGATCCTCATGGGATTCCTGCGGCGGCTCGGTCGGAGCTTCTGTCTCCTCCTCCTCAAATGCGCCTACACTGCGGAATGCGTTGTTGATATCCTCCTGCACCTTGGTGAAGTTGATATTTGCAAAGTCGAAGTTGTAGGTGCCGAGCTGTGCGGACTTGCCGTTGCCCTTATTGACGAGGAATACCAGGAGCTTCTCGGTACCGGTACCCTGTACCTCGAAGGTGATGTTGTTCGATACACCTGCCATGAAGGACGGGCTGTTGGGCTTGGAAATGCCCTTGTCGTTGACGAATTCAAGCTGGAAGCTGCCCTTGGCATCCTTCGGAATCGGGAGCGTGAACGGTACGATACCGGACGGATCCTCACCATTGGAGTAGGTCAGCTCGATGACTGTACCCGCATCCACGATCTCGCCCTTTTCGATGCTCTGTGCAAAGACGATGTTCTCCTCCTCGGTGGATGCCTCATCCTTTGCCTCTACGACAAGGCCGTAGTACTCGCAGAGCGTGGTGGCTGCCTGGATGTCCATGCCGACCAGCTCCGGAATCTCGATGGCGTCCACGTTCGGGCCCTTGGAGATATAGAGGATGATGGTGGAACCGGACTCGGCCTCTGCACCGCCCTCCGGCTCTGTGCGGATGACCTTGGAGGCTTCTGTGCCGTCAGATGCAAGTTCGAACTTCTCGTCTACAACGAAGCCCTCCTGCTCCAGCATCTTTCTGGCGTATTCATACTGATAGCCCTTGACATCCGGCACCTCTACGGTGCTCATGCCCAGGCTGACGCTGACAGTGATGACCTGATCCTTGGAAACCGGCGTATCCACTGCAACATCCTGTGCAAAGATGACATCCTTCTCGAACTCGGAATACTCTGTCTCACCGATCTGGATATCAAGATAGCTGTAGGTGTCCTTTGCCTCGTAGTAGTCCATGCCGACCAGATCGGGCATCTCGTACTTGGTGCTGTTCTTCGGCTCACCCTGGATAACGCCCTTGACGAGCCAGAGTACGAAGAAGACAGCAACCACGATGAAGGCGATTGTGACAGCGGTCATGACGGGAATGAACAGGGAGCGGGGCTCCTCCTCCTCCTCGTCATCGTCCTCGTCGTAATCCTCATCATCCTCGTCGTCCTCATCCTCATAGGCATCCACGCCCTTTCTCAGGCGGACTGCCTCCTGCTGGGCGGAAGCGGACGAGAAATACTGGGTCGGAGAATCTGCCTGCGGCTCATCATCGGACTCCTCGGTGTAATAGCCGAAGGTCATGGAGGTGTTTGCCTTGAACGCCTCGATGTCACGGATCATGTCGGAAGCGGTCTGGTAACGGTTCTCGGCATCCTTCTCCATCGCACGCAGGATGATTTCCTCAAGGCCTGCGGGGATGTTCGGGTTAATGGCACGGGGACGCTCCGGAGTGCTCTGCATGTGCATCACTGCCACAGAGATGGGATTGTCGGTATCAAACGGCTTCTGGCCGGTGAGCATCTCATAGAGCATGACGCCGACTGAGTAGATGTCGCTCTTTTCGTCAGTCTCATCGCCTCTTGCCTGCTCAGGGCTGATATAGTGAACCGTACCGATTGCCTGGTCGGTGGCGGTTCCGTTGTCGTCACGGGCAAATTTCGCAATGCCGAAGTCCATGACCTTGATTGTGCCGTCGGTGAACAGCATGATATTCTGGGGCTTGATGTCTCTGTGGACAATGCCTCTGTCGTGGGCATGTTGCAGGGCACGAAGCACCTGAATGATGAAGTGCACGGAGTCCTTCCAGGTCAGCACCTTCTCGTTGTCGATATACTCCTTGAGCGTGATGCCGTCGATATACTCCATGACGATATACTGGAGCTTATCCGAGAAGCCGACATCGTATACCTTGACAATGTTCGGGTGAGACAGCAGCGCAATTGCCTTCGACTCATTGCGGAAGCGGCGCAGGAACTCCTCGTTCTCAGCGAACTCCTTTTTCAGGATCTTCACAGCGACAACCTTGTTGTCTACAACGTCAGTTGCCTTGTAGACATCGGCCATGCCGCCGACGCCGATCAGCTCGGTAATTTCATACCGGCCATCCAGCTTCTTACCAATGTACTTATCCATTGTACCCTCCAACCTTATCTGTTTGTGATATATTTTCAGAGGAACGCTTCCTGCGGATGCAGGGAGTCTTCCCGGTTTGCCTTAGTCTGAGCTGCCGGTCTAATTGGTGACAATTGCCAGCGAAATATTATCCCGTCCGCCCTTGCTGATGGCCAGATCAACCAATGTCTGGGGCATCTCCTCAAAGGAACAGGAGCGGATCGTCCTGAGCAGTTCTGCATCACTGCAACAGCCGGACAGGCCGTCCGAGCACAGCAGCAGCGTGAAATCACCCTCGAAGGGGATGCGGAAGAAATCGGGCTTCACCACACGCTCCACACCGACCGCCCGGGTCAGCATATTGCGCTGGGGGTGGTGCTTCATATCCGACGGGGTAATCTTTCCCTGCTCCAGCAGCATGTTCACCACGGTGTGATCCCGTGTTAGCTGCCGGATGCCGCCGCCTTCCACAAGATAGGCCCGGCTGTCACCGACATTGACCAGGGAAATCCATCCAGGTTCTACAAATGCTGCAACGCAGGTGGTTCCCATGCCAAAGCTCTTGTAGTCCATGCGGGCTGTGGTATAAATCACGGAATTGGCTGCCGAAACTGAGGACAACAGTAATGCCCGCAGTTCATCCGGCGGAAGTGTCGGCGCATAACCTGCCGTGAACCGGTCGAACAGCTCCCGCATGGCAATTTCACTTGCCCTGCTGCCGCAGCGTTCGCCGCCCATGCCGTCACACACAACTGCAAGAATGCAGCCGCCGTACTCCCGTGCCTCGACCTTGTCCTGGTTTTCGTCCCGGACAAGCCCGATATCCGATGCGTAGCCGCACCGCATGCACCTCACCTCTTTTCTTGCTACACAATTCCGGATGGTCTTTTTCTCTATCCGGTGGCTTTCTTTTCTGCCTCGTGCCGGAGCTGACCGCAGGCAGCGTCAATATCGCTGCCGAGCGTGCGCCGCACGGTTGCATGTACGCCAAGCTGCTCCAGACGCTGCATGAAGTCCTGCGCTGCCCGGCGTGTCGCATGGAAGCTGGTCTCCCGGACAGTGTTGACGGGGATGAGGTTCACATGTGCCCCACGCCCCCGCAGGAGCTTCGCCAGTGCTGCTGCATCGGCGTCGCTGTCGTTTTCGCCCTCCATCACGGCGTATTCAAAGGTCACACGCCGCCCGGTGGTCTGAAAGAAGTATTGGCACGCCTCCATCAGCTCATGCAGCGGATAGCGGCGGTTGACAGGCATGATCCTGCTGCGCCCCGCATCACTTGGGCTGTGGAGCGAGACAGCCAGCGTCAGCCCGGTCTTTCTGTCGGCAAGCTCCCGGATCCTCGGCACGATGCCGCAGGTGGACACCGTCACATGCCGCAGGCTCATCTGCCGCCCCTCCGGATCGGAGAGCAGCTCCAGGAACCGCATCACATTGTCAAAATTATCCAGAGGCTCCCCGATGCCCATGAGCACCAGCCCGGAAACCGTCACTCCCGCATCCCGCTCCGTTTCATCAATCTGGCGGAGCATTTCGGAGGGGGTGAGGTTACGGACATAGCCGGCGATGGTGGATGCGCAGAACGCACACCCCATCTTGCAGCCGACCTGCGTGGAGATGCACAGCCGCCAGCCGTGCTTGTAATGCATGAGCACTGCCTCCACATGCTGGCCGTCCGGAAGCCTATATAAGTATTTTACAGTATCATCCCTACAAGATGCAAGCTTTCTGGCAACAAATAGACTTTTTATACAAAAAGCTGCATCCAGTTCTGACCGCAGTTTGGACGGTATGTCCAACATTTCAGCAAAGCTCGTCACCTTTCTGACATGCAGCCAGCGGTAGATCTGACCGGCACGGTATTTCGGTGTCTGAAACGCCTCCAGTGCCGTCTGCAATTCAGGCAGACGCATGGAAAGGATATCCTGTTTTTCCATGATTCTACGAGCTCCTTTCCACGACTCTGCGGGGTATGCCCCATGCGCTCTGCGGCGCAGTCTGTTATGCTATTCCTTCCGCATCCGTGCGGCAAAGAAGCCGTCGCAGTTCCCGAATGCCGACGAGAAGGTCGCCCAGCCGTCCGGGAAGCCGAATTCCTTCAGCGGCACCGGATGAAATTCCGGATGCGCTTGCAGGAAGCGCTGTACGACCGCCTCATTCTCGTCCTTTGACACGGTACAGGTGGAGTACACCAGCGTGCCGCCGGATTTCAGATAGCCGGATGCGTTCTCTAATATACGGTACTGTACCTCCGGGAGGCGAGCAAAGCTGTCAAGCGGCTTATAGCGGATTTCCGGCTTGCGGCGCAGTACGCCGAGCCCGGAGCACGGCACATCACACAGCACCCTGTCCGCCTGCGGGAGAGCATCACTGCGGACGGAGGCATCCTGTACGGCTGCCCTGATGCAGTGGATACCGAGCCGCACAGCGCCCTCCTCGATCAGCTTCACCCGATGGGCATGCAGATCACACGCAAAGAGCGTTCCCTGATCCTGCATCCGCTCCGCAAGCGTAAAGCTCTTGCCGCCGGGGGCTGCGCACACATCAAGCACTGTTTCTCCCGGCTGCGGGTCGAGAATTGCACAGCAGAGCTGCGATGCCGTGTCCTGCACATGGAAGAAGCCCTTCCGGAATTCCGCAGTGCCGGCTATATTCGTCACATCTGTCACGAATGCCTCCGGGAGGAGGCTGCTCTGCACGGGATGCAAAGCGGCGATGTCCTCTGCCGTGGCTTTCAGCGGATTGAGCCGGATGACGGTCGGCGGAGGCAGCAGGCTGTTCTCAAAGAATGTCTCTGCAAAGTCTGCACCCTGCTCCTGCGTGATCTTTTCGATCAGCGCAGCAGGCACAGACCAGCGTACCTCCTGTGCCAGCAGCGGATCCTCCGGCACCGGAATCTCCATGCCCTCCCGCTGGAAGCGCCGCAGCACGGCGTTGACAAAGCCGGCAGCGCTCTTTTTGCGGAACATGCCGCAGAGGTTCACAGTCTCGTTGACCGCTGCTCTTGCGGGAATGCCGGCGCAGTATTTCATCTGGTAAAGTCCGAGCAGCAGAATAAAGCGCACTTCGGGATCAAGCTTTTCCGGCGGCCTGCCGGAGAGCGTGCGCAGCGCATGCAGCAGCGTCAGATAGCGCTCTGTGACGCCGTAATACAGTGTCGTGCAGAGCCGTTTCTCCTCTACGGAGAGTTCCGATGCCGCAAGCGTCTTGTCGAGCATGAGGTTGGAATAGCCGCCGTCCCCGAATGTCCGCAGCAACAGCCTTACTGCCGCAGATCTGGCATTGTCCTTCATGTGCCCAAAGCCTGACCCTTTTCAAGTGTTCTGCCACGGAGAAATTCCTCTGTCCCCATCCGCCTGGAGCCTTCAAGCTGCACCTCGCAGAATGTCAGCAGCGTGCCCTCGCCGCACTGCACCGTGAACCGGGCAGGGTCAACGATGGTTCCGGGTGCCGCAGTGCCTGTGCCGTTACACAGCTCACTCCGGTAGACCTTCAGGCGCTTGCCGTCAAGGGACGTAAAGCCTGTGAGCGCACGGATCACTCTGTGCAGCGCAATCGCCGGACGGCTGAAATCGAGTGCCGACATCTCCTTGCGGATCATG
>JAFXOO010000326.1 GCA_017528675.1 Oscillospiraceae bacterium
ATGTCCAATACATACGCTTCCTCTGCGTGGATGCGGCTGAAATCGAAGACCCCGCTGCCTCGGATGTAAATCTCCTCCGCCACCGGGAACAGCACCTCAATATCCCTGTGCGGGATATCGGCCTCACGCACGCTGCGGATCCCCTCGAGGATCTCCGCAAGTCCCGCTGCATCATCTGCACCGAGTACAGTTGTCCCGTCAGAGGTAAACGTCTCGTCCTCATGCAGGATGGGCTTTTTGTTCTGTCCTGGCTTCACAGTATCCATGTGGGCGGAAAGCAGCAGCGGCTTTCCGGGAATACTGCCTTTCAGGAAGCCGTACAGGTTCCCGGCATTCCCGACGAGCTTCTCCCCGGCATCATCCTCCGTGACAGAAAAGCCGATCGCTTGCAGCTTTTCTGTCAGCAGATCAGCAACCCTGCGCTCGTCCAGGCTTTCGGAACTTCCTGTGGTCAGCTCCATAAAATCGGCTGTCAGACGTTCCTGTGAGATCCTTGGTTGCATGTACAGTCCTCCTCGTCGGCATATCGGCTGCGTAGTCAAAACAGATCGGCATGGGGAGCCTCCTCAAAGCGTTCCAGGAAATGGTGGTATTCATCCCGGGATGATAAGAAATGACCGTTTGCAGATTCGATTTGCGTGCATTTCTCCTCAGTAATCATTCCTTGCTGTTCCACAACTGCTCCCGATACATGGAAAGCGTGATCCCCTCGTGTGCCTTGAACTGTTTCGCAAAATGTGTATAGGATGCATAACCGCATAGCTCTGCGATCCTTGCGATGGATAGATCTGTGGTTTCGAGCAGATTCTTGGCTTTCTGCAGCCGGAAGTCAATCAGCTCCTCGAAAATGCTTTTCCCGAAATACCGTTTGTATATCCTTTGCAGATAGCTCCTGCTCACGTTGGTTTTCCAGCACAGCACCTGCACGCTCCAGTCTTCCTCCGGACGCTGCTGCATTTCCTCACGGAGCTGTTCAAGCTTCCGGTAGAGCTGCGGATTCTCCACATTTTGCATCCTGCCTGACTGCTGTGAACGGAGTCTGTACTTCTCTTGGAGCTGATCAAGTGCGAGGTTGATGTAGCTGATGAGCGTACAGTATTCCGGCTGATAGGCGCAGGAAAGTCTGCCGAATGATAGTGCAGCATAGCCAAATTGTCTGTCATCCATATGCAGCGGTGAAAGAAACCAGGCGCATGGATGCTCCGGGCACTGTGTCAGATAAGCGATCAGATCGGACTGTCTGAGGGGGCGCTCTGTAATACCGGTGCTCTTCCCTGCCCTGTCCGTCCAGAGCACCTCGCACAGATCCTTGTGTGCGGGGCGCTGTACCTCCGGCTGTACCGTTTTCAGATACGCATCCTTCAGAAAGATCCGGAATCCACTCCAGTGGCACACCAGATAGATCCGGCTTGCCACAAGAAACAGCAGATCATAGAGTGTTTCCTGATGCAGCAGTTCAAACAGGACTTCACTGTGATAAAACCACTCCCTATGGCGGGATAGCAGCTGCTTTTCCCTATGACTCTTCTCAGTCGGACGCTGCCCCGATATACAGCCGCAGCTATGACCGATCCGGATCGGGGTGTACTTCTTAGTCCGGATCCTGCGACAGTTTCTCCCTGTCATGATGCTGTAGAGCCGCCGGAATGCATCCGAGCCGAGCTGATAGCAGCTCTTCGGGTAGGTTGTCAGGCTGACATTACTCTGGGCATCCTCCAGAAAGCCGTCAAATCCGGTCACAGCCATATCTTGCGGCACCCGGATACCCGCCTTTCCAAGCGCTGCGATCAATGCATCCGCCATGATGTCATTGGCGCAGACAACCGCCTCCGGCATCGCCACATCCCCGCTGATGATCCGCTGTGCATATTCCACCGGCGCATCCCGCCAGAAATCGCCGTAGGCATAATAGCTGTCATCATAATACAGCCCGTGCCGCTGCATCACATGGAAATAGGATGCAAGCCGGTCCTCAGCCTGTGCAGTGCCCTTTGTACCGGTCAGACAATAGATCTTCCGATGGCCGTGAACCTGTATCATATGCTCGATCAGCATTGCAAACGCCTCCGGATCATGTGACACGGTATTCTCAAAAAACGGATGATCCCGCGAATCCAGCAGCATCACCGGTTTTCCGCTTCGTTTCAGAAGCCCATCCAGCTTTTTCAGAATCTCTTTCTGCGCGAAGGCATTCTGGTCATAGATGAACCCGTCAAAAACCGGCAGTTCAAGCAGCCGGAACAGATCTGCTTCATGTGCCACATGCGGCGAGACCGGCTCCTGAAAATTATTTCTTGCGGCCAGTACAATGACATTGCACCCGGCAAGCTCGCTCTGCGCAAGTATCCCGCCGATCATCTCAGCGATGTAATCCCGATAACATTCCGCCGTGACCACACCAATGGTCAGTCTGTTCTGCATATGGCATCCCTCCTGCATCCATTATATCATATTGTGAACAAGATTGCAAGACTTTCAGGCATGTTCTTTCAAAGAAATATGTGTGATTATCTATCATCACGAAACAATACGCTCTTGTCAAGCCGTTCTGATTCCATTATAATGAAAAAGGATGATTTCAATCATATGCTGGCATCTGATCCATGCAGAAAGGATAATATCATGAAAAGAAGAACCAACGATCCAAACTATCAGAAACGGCTCCTGCTGGGCCTGTTGATGGTCCCGGCGCTTCTGGCACAGAACATAGCGATGCCCATCGGGATTCGTGCAGCTGCTGACGATGTTCCCGCAAGAACGCTCTATGTTGCGGAAAACGGCAATGATTTTTCCGGCAACGGCTCTTCCGGAAGCCCCTACCGTTCGATCAAAAAGGCTGCTGATGAGGCGACAGCCGGTACGACCGTTCTGATCCGTCCCGGAACCTATATCGAAGACGACATCCGTCCCAAGGAATCCGGCAGAGCCGATGCCATGATCATTTTCCGTCCCGAAACATCCGATGATATCGGCAAGGTCATCATCAAGCACAAGGATGTATTCACCGGTGCATCCGTCACGCCGCAGGTCAGATCCCAGTGGCTCCAGGATACCGGCTGGAAGGAGGAGGATGTGAAGCATTACACCGATGCAGGCATCGAGTATTCCATTGCCGGCCGCAAGAATGAGCTGACCGATGTATTCAATCTGTTCGGACGGGATTATGTCTGGATCGAAGGATTTGTCTTTGAGGATTATCAATTTGCCCGCAGCACCATCAACATCATGGGCAAGGGCAATGTCGTGCTGAACAACCAGTTCAGGAACATCGGCTGCGTCTATAATGCACCGTGGAGCTGGTCGAACCAGGGCGTCTATCGTCCGGACGTGACCATCCCGGTCGCCGGGCCGGACAATGTCATACGCAACAACTACTTCCAGAGCGTTTACGGCGAAACACTCTGTTATGACAACCATTCCCAGAACTGTATCATTTCCGAAAACACCTTCATCGGTGCGATCGGTAAGAACGCCGGTGCAGGCGGCGCTGAATCCTCCACGCTGGGCGGCAGAGCAGACGGCAACCGGAACAACGCCTTTGCGTTCAATTACTCCGGCGGCTCCGTGAACGGCGGCACAATCTGGCTCGACATCAGCGTCCGTGATTTCACTGCCGTCAGAAATGTGTCACACAATACTGCCTACTTCATGTTCAATGAATCGGAATGCACCCGGAACTGGGCGTATGAAAATATTGTCTATAACAAGCCGCTCGATGAGAATAAGCGCATGGTCGGTGCAACGGATCACTTCATGAATTTCCCGGCGCAGCGCATTGAATCCGGCCTGTTTTCCGCCTTCTGGGACACCGGCTCCACATGGGATGCGCATTGGGTCAACAACGTGACCTATA
>JAFXOO010000327.1 GCA_017528675.1 Oscillospiraceae bacterium
CAGATCTATATAGGTCCGGTCGAGCTTCATCGTTGCGGGAGTATCGGCATAATTCTGGATAAAGACAATCTTTCGGCCTTTTTCGTCTTCACGCTGTGTCAGGCTCACACCGGCGGGAACTTCCGTGTTCATGGCTCGGCGCAGACCGGGGGCAATTTCTGCAAAGAACTCATCATAGAACGCTTCCGGTGCTGTTGCTGCGATGTGGAAGGCCTTTCCCTCGCCAAAATCATTGACCGTAACGACAGGGCTGCCCTTGTAGTAATCCTTCTCATAGACCGCCATCGTCCGGCAGGTGGTCGGGTGGAGCACCTCACAGAGCTCAGTCAGATTGTAGTGCAGCGTGTTCCAGGTCATCATATTGGCTTCTTCATCATAAAGTGCATCAGTTTCCTCGACCCAGTATCCCATAACATCACAGAGCTTTTCTTCTGTATTTTCACCAAGGAAACAGAGATCCGTGTTATTGGATACACCGGTCAGGACAGTGGTGACGAGCGTGCCGCCGTTCTTGACGAACTGACGCAGCTTATCCTGGATGCCGTCCCTGAAAAGATACAGCATCGGCACAACAATCAGCTTGTAGCCGGAAAAATCGCCGGTCTGGTCGAGGATGTCGGTTGTGATGCCGTTTTTCCAGAAATAGTGATAACAGCGCTGGATGGCGCCGAAATAATCCAGACCCGCATTACGGGGGCCGTTCGTCTTGTCGAGTGCCCACTTGTTTTCGGTATCAAAAAGGATGGCGACTTCTGCGGGAGAGGTAGTTCCATAGACAGAATCGCTGATCTGTTCAAGCAGCTCCCCGACCTGTGTAACCTCCCGGAAGGTGCGGGTGTTGGCTGTACCGGTGTGGGAAATGACAGCAGAATGCCATTTCTCGGTACTGCCCCTGCTCTGGCGGATCTGGAAATAAAGAGTGGAGTCCGCCCCGTGTGCAATGGCGTTGACAGCAGACAGCAGGTGCATGCCGGGTTTTTTGAGCTTGGAAATGCTCCGCCAGTTTGTGGTGGACGGTGTACATTCCATGAGCAGGAAGGATCGTTTTTTCAGAGAACGCATCATATCATGGGACAGACTTTCAATCTGTGCAACCTTGTCATTGCCCCAGGGCGCATGCCATTCCGGATAGGCATCCCATGAAATGACATCGAGCGGCTCTGCCATCTGGTAATAATCAAGACCATAGGTATACATGCCCATGAAATTAGCAGTGACAGGAATCGAGGGATCGACTTTTTTCACGGCATCAATCTCTGCCTTCATAAAATCCGTGCTTTGCATCGTCACAAAGCGCTTCCAGTCCAGAGCAAGACCCTGGATCGAATTCTCGCCCTTATAGGAAGGCGGCTCAATCTGTTCCCAGCTCGTGTAGGTGTGTGACCAGAAATGTGCCCACCAGTCATGATTGAGGCGTTCCAGCGTTCCATAGCGCTTTTTCAGATAGCGGCGAAAGGCTTTTTTGCACAGATCACAGCGGCACTCGCCGCAGAATTCATTCGAGATATGCCAGAGGATCACTGCCGGATGGCCAGCATAATGCTCTGCAAGCTTTGCGTCAATGATGCGAACCTTTTCCCGGTAAACCGGTGAAGTGTAGCAATGGTTCTCCCGCCCGCCGAAGAAATCCCGTGTCCCATCCTCCCCGACACGCAGAACCTCGGGGTATCTGTCCGCCAGCCAGTGGGGTCTTGCACCGGAGGGCGTGGCAAGAATGACACGGATGCCATTTGCCCAGAGCTTTTCAATCACTGCATCCAGCCACTTGAAGTCAAACCTGCCTTCCTTCGGTTCGAGATGTGCCCAGGCAAAAATACCAAGGCTTACCGTGTTGATATGCGCCTGCTTCATCAGCGCAATGTCCTGATCGAGGATATCCGGATAGAGCATC
>JAFXOO010000328.1 GCA_017528675.1 Oscillospiraceae bacterium
ACGGGACGGCACGTTGATACGGATGTTCTGCTTGGACAGCGCATTCCGGAGGTCAACGTTCATGGAAATGGGGGTCAGGTCGAGGTACTGATAGGACTGGATGACCGGGACGATGAATGCCGCACCGCCGTGGATGCACTTGGCACTCCGGGGCAGACCGTTCTCATCGGTGCCGACCTTACCGTAAACGACCAGGATTTTGTCGGAAGGACACTTTCTGTAACGGGAAAGAATGGCGATGATGGTTGCGAACAGGATGACTGCGATCACGCAGATGATGAGCAGAATTACGAAATTATCCATGATGGTTCTCCTTTATAAATGTTTAGAAATGATACAGTTTCGGCAGATATGAACGAAATGCACACTTCTACGGCGGTTCCTCTCTGTCCTTGAATGTCTTAGTCATTTTCTTCCACCACCAGTTCGTCTCCGCGCACATCGGTCACAAGAACCTGTGTGCCGTTTGTAATGGGCTTGTCGCTGTCGCTGATGGCATCAAATTCACCGAAGCGTCCCTGGAGCCGCATGGTGACCTTGCCGCTGCCGCCGTTTTTCGCCGGAACCGTCAGATAGACAGTTGCCGTTTCACCGATGGCGTTGCGTAGGTTCAGGATGCCGTTTTCCGCCAGCTTCCGGGATGCCTGCACGAGCTTTGCGACCAGGAACATCATCGCAAGACCACAGACCAGACCGATGCCGCCGCCCGCCGGAACGGGCATGCCGGAGCTGATGCAGATGATGGACACCCAGCCGAACACCGCCAGGAACGTCACCACGGTCTGGAGCGTCAGCAGCCGGAGACTGCCGAAATCCGCCGGATTGCCGCCATCGGAAACGCCGGAGGTCTCAAGGACATCCGGGACGCCGTTGCCGTCAAGATCGGCGTCAAAATCCGCATCGCCGATTCCGGAGGTATCCGAAATCTCCACACCCGCATCGCCGTGGCCGCCGATCATCGTCAGCAAGAGTTGCAGGACGAGTATGAGCGTGGACGGTACAGCAATACAATACAGCACCCGCAGCACATCGCTGAGATTCTCCCACCATTCCTGCATAGAAATCCCTCCTTATAAGATAGTATGCATGGGATGTAAACCAAATTTACTAAAATTATTATACAGCATTCTGCTGCGTTTGTCAAGGGGTCTGGGAAAAATTTTCTGTCATTTCCGGTGAGGTTCACAGGCAGGAAAGGTAAAACAGAATCATTTCTGTAAAAATGTAAATAAATTTGCCCTTCTGACAGAAAAAAGAAAAAAGTACTTGCATTTTTATCAGAAATGTGGTATGATATATACAGAAGCAGTAAACAGAGTTTACACGGAATGCGCCGGAGAACAGTTCCGGAGCTGCCTGAAAAGGAGATGATCGGATGGATAATGCAGAGCTCGGCAGACGGCTGAAATCCGCCCGTCTTGCCAAGAAAATGACGCAGAGCGATGTGGTCGGGAGCTTCATTACCCGCAACATGCTCAGCCAGATTGAAAGCGGCACAGCTACGCCGTCCATGAAAACGCTGGAGTATCTCTCCGGGGTGCTGGAGCTGCCGCTTGAAAAGCTGCTGTCGGAGTCCGGCGGTGCGGAGAATGAGCAGAGCTCGCTTGCAACGCTGCGGCGTGCCAAGCAGCTTTTAGAGGAGGGCAGCTATGAGGAGCTGCTCCGGATTGAGGAGAACACCGGCCTGATTGCGGACGAGCTTCACGCCCTGCGGAGCATGGCACATCTGGAGATTGCCCGCAGCCTTGCTGAAACCGAGCAGACCGAATCCATGCAGACGGCAGTCATGCATGCCCGCTATGCCGCCCAGGAAGCCGGCAGGGGGATCTATGCGAACAAGGCCAGGGCAGGGGAGGCCAACCAGCTCATTGCCCAGATCGCCCAGATCCTCAGCGATTACTACTCCAGCCTTGCGGCGGGGCAGTCCTGAAGCGGGGAGGGACAGGGAGCTATGGATATCGAAAGCGGCCCGCTCAGGGCCGCTGCTCCTTCCGAATCCCCTGTAAACAACCTGATGCCGAAACAACGCTAACAACTTAAGCTTTTTTGTCGGCTTGCGCCGACTTAGGAGGGGCTGCTCGCCCCACCAAAACCTCCCCCCGCAGGGCGGTGACCGCCCTGCACCCGCAGGTTTTGATGTGCTAAGTTGTTGACATTGGATGCCGAAAACAACTCCTTCCTCCCGGCAGGAGCAGCCGTGATTGTACGCTGTGCACAGCATTGCAATGCCTGTACCGCAGCACAACGCACAACACACACAAAGCCGCAAAAATCTTCGGAAAAATGCTTGACAAAACGGAAAATATATGCTAAAATAGTATTACCTCTTTGCGGGGGTAATTTTTTTGTGCTTTCTTACCGCCCGCTGCTGAGGGAGGCAAACAACCTAACGTGCCCGTAAAACCGGGAGAATACTGGATCAGGAGGTGCCGATATGAGAGTTAAAATCACTCTGGCTTGTACAGAATGCAAGCAGCGTAACTATGTTACCAAGAAGAACAAGAAGAACGATCCCGATCGTATCGAGATGAAGAAGCATTGCAAGTTCTGCAGAAAGCACACCGTGCACAAGGAAACAAAGTGATCGGAGGTCTGACGCATGGCGAAGGATAAGAAGAAAACTTCGGGAAACGCTGACGCTTCCGCTGTGGAAGAAACCAAAAGCACAAAGAAGGCCAAGACAGACTCTGATAAGCCTGTAAAGGCAGGTAAGAAGGATATCAAGAAGGACGGAGAGAAGAAGAATGTCTTCCAGTCCATCGGCAAGTGGTTCCACGACCTCAAAGTGGAGTTCAAGAACGTCACCTGGCCGAGCAGAAACACCGTGGTCATCAACACCAGCGTGGTGCTGACTGTCATTGTGGCAGGCAGTGTGATTATCGGTCTGCTCGATTCCGGGCTGCTGAAGCTTGCACAGTTCCTGATTGGCCTGAGCCAGTAACCTATTTCAGAAGGGAGAATGAACTATGTCGCAGGCGGCAAAATGGTATGTCATTCACACATATTCCGGTTACGAGAACAAGGTCGTACAGAATATTGAAAAAGTGGTGGAAAATCGTAAGCTGCATGACCTCATTCAGGAAGTATTTATCCCGACTGAACACGTTACGGAGATTGTGGACGGCAAGACGAAGGAAGTGGAGCGTAAGACCTTTCCGGGCTATGTGCTCGTGAAGATGGTCTATACCGATGACTCCTGGGCTGTTGTCCGCAGTACAAGAGGCGTGACCGGCTTTGTCGGCCCCGGCTCCGTTCCCACACCGCTCTCTGAGAGAGAGGTCGCAGCGATGGGCGTTGAGTCCAAGGAATCTGTGGTGGAAGTTGACTACAGTGTCGGCGACCGCATTCGTGTGACGGGGACAAACCTCGATGGCTTCACCGGTATCGTCCGCAGCATTGACCTTGAAGCAGGTCAGGTGGAGGTACTCGTGAATATGTTCGGCCGTGATACGCCGACCACCATCGCACTGCATCAGGCTGTGAAGCTTGATGATTGATGAACTGAAAGACATGTCTTTCATCGTGGGAGGGCAGAAGAAATGAAGCTGCCCGCCTTTACCACAAATATGGAGGTAAAACAATATGGCACAGAAAGTAGTTGGCTATATCAAGCTGCAAATTCCGGCAGGCAAGGCAACACCTGCTCCGCCTGTAGGCCCGGCACTGGGTCAGCACGGCGTAAACATTATGGCATTCACCAAGGACTTCAACGAGAGAACCAAGAATGACATCGGCCTGATTATCCCGGTTGTCATCACGGTTTACGCTGACCGTTCCTTTACCTTTATCACCAAGACACCTCCGGCTGCTGTTCTCATCAAGAAGGCATGCGGCATCGAGAGCGGTTCCGGTGTTCCGAACAAGACCAAGGTGGCAAAGATCACCAAGGCACAGGTACAGCAGATCGCAGAGACCAAGATGAAGGATCTGAACGCAGGCTCCGTTGAGGCTGCAATGAGCATGATCGCTGGTACCGCACGCTCCATGGGCGTAGTAGTAGAGGACTAAGGCAGGATTACTGCCCTCACCAAACTGTGGGAGGAAATCTCTTTCCGCTAACCGGTCTGCGAGAGAGCATGCCGGTATTACCACGAATTCAGGAGGAATGAAATAATGAAACACGGCAAGAAGTATGTTGACAGCCGTAAGGCAATTGATCCTGCAAAGCTCTATGAGTCTGTAGAAGCACTCGACCTGGTTTGCAAGAATGCCAAGGCAAAGTTTGACGAGACAGTAGAGGTTCACATCCGACTCGGCGTTGACTCCCGTCACGCTGACCAGCAGGTGCGTGGTGCAGTTGTACTGCCCAACGGCACCGGTAAGAAGGTAAGAGTCCTTGTTTTCTGTAAGGAGGACAAGTATGAGGCTGCACAGGCAGCAGGCGCAGAGTTCGTCGGCGGTCAGGATCTCGTAGACAAGATCATGAAGGAAAACTGGATGGATTTCGATGTTGTCATCGCATCTCCGGACATGATGGGTACCGTTGGTAAGCTCGGTCGTGTACTCGGCCCGAGAGGCCTGATGCCGAACCCGAAGGCCGGCACTGTTACCCCGGATGTAGCGAAGGCTGTTACCGATGCCAAGGCTGGTAAGATCGAGTATCGTCTCGACAAGACCAACATCATCCACTGCCCGATCGGCAAGGCTTCCTTCGGCGCCCAGAAGCTCGATGAGAACCTCGCAACACTGCTTGAGGCTGTTGTTAAGGCAAAGCCGGCAGCAGCAAAGGGTACCTATCTGAGAAGCTGCACTGTAACTTCCACGATGGGTCCGGGTGTACCGGTTGCAACTGCAAAGTACGGCGTCTGATTGACTGCATTCACAGCACCCTTTTCGTCAGAAACGGCGAAAGGGGTGCTTTTTTGTTCCGGCGGGGTATTTGTGGGATTGCACAAAAATCGGAGGGTTGTCGTCCTGGGAAAGGCTGCTGTTTTGTGCAGAATGGCAGAAGCAGGTAAGTAGAACACGTTCCTGCGCCGGATCGGGAGATTTGTGCAGAATATCTAACATATTGACAAAATCAGGCTTATGCGTTATAATGAAAAAGAATAGCAAGGCACTGATCTGCGGCGCTCATAAGCCCGCTGGATGTTTCCAAAACGGAAGAATTACAGTTCCGCAGCCGTTGCGAACGGAACACGACAGGAGGAAATCTATGGCAACATGGGTGATCGTAGTGGATGACGATACCGCCAATCTGAAAATGGCGGGACATATTCTCAGCAAAAACCAGATGCGTGTCACGGCACTGAAGTCGGGCACTGCGCTTCTGGAGTATATCAGACAGCATGGCATGCCCGACCTGATTCTGCTGGACATCAAGATGCCGGTTATGGACGGGTTTGAGACACTCGAACGGCTGCGCAGCTTTGAGCATGAGACAGGGCGGGAGGTTGTGCCGGTCATCTTCCTTACGGCTGATGAGGATGCAGACACCGAAACAAGGGGATTTGAGGTCGGCGTTTCGGACTTTATCCGGAAGCCGTTCAATCCGGATGTGCTGCTGCGCCGGATCAGCAACATTGTCTCCAAGCAGGAGCGGATGCTCAATTTCAAGGCAGAGGCAACCACCGATAAGCTCACCGGACTGCTGAACAAGGTGACGGCCAAGTCCGTGCTGACCGGCATGTGCCTTGCGCATACGGGATGTCTGATGATGATTGACCTCGATTCCTTCAAGCTGGTCAATGATATCTATGGCCATGATATGGGCGACAAGGTGCTTGTGTGCTTCTCTGATCTCCTGACAAAGCATATTCCCGTGGCAAGCAAGGCAGCACGGCTCGGCGGGGATGAGTTTGCAGCCTTCTGCCGTGCCATGAACACTGAGGCACAGGTCGCTGCCTTTACGCAGGTACTGAATGAGGAGCTGCTGAAGGCGGCAAAGGCAATGATGGGCGAGAATATGGAAATTCCGCTCGGTGTTTCGGTCGGTGCGGTGTTTGCGCCGGAATATGGCACAAATTACGAGAATCTGATGCTGCTTGCGGATAAGGCACTCTACCAGACGAAGAAGCACGGAAAGCATGGCTATACCCTCTACAGCCCGGACGCCGAGTCTGCCGAGCCGGATGCGCTGCCGGAGATGGATATTGCTGCGGTATCCTCCATCATGGGGGAGCGGTCGATACCGGATGTGGCACTGGAGCTGGATAAGGATGAATTCTCGTATGTTTACCGCTATGTGATGCGGTATCTCATCCGCAACCGGAAGTCTGCCTGTAAGATGCAGTTCATTCTCGAACAGGGGGACGGCATCGGGGAGCTGTATTTCAGGGAGCTCTGCGATGCGTTCGGGGAGCATATTAAAATCTCGCTCCGGAAGTCGGATGTGTTCATGCGCAGCCGCTCCAACCGCTATTTCGTGTTCCTCACCGACATCCGCAGGGATGCGGTGGAGAAGGTTGCAGAAGGGCTGATCTCCCGCTGGAAGGAGCGCAACGGCGAGGGGCTGCATATCGTCTATGAGTCGGAATTTGTCGGAACAGATGCCGTACAGGGTGACGCCCGCAGGACACCGCTGCAAATTGCAGTTGTCACCGGGGAGGAAACGCTGCTCGCATCGCTGACGGCGCTGCTGCAAGCGCATGCCTATGGTGTCATGCCGGTGACATCCGGGGAGGAGCTGCTGTCCATGGCAGATGCGCAGCTTCCGGATATGATCCTGCTTGATGCGGGTGAGAACGGCTTCCGGACGCTCGACCAGCTCCGCTGCCTGAAGCCCGAAACCGTCAGCATTCCCATCATCTTCATGATGGCGGATGACAGCCCGGAGAACGTGAAGAAAGCACTTTCACTCGGCACGGCGGAGATTATCCGGCTGCCCGTCATCCCAGAATTGCTGCTGCACCGTATCCGCAGTCTGCATACGCTTGCAATGCTCGAAGAAACGCATACGGAGACAAAGAAGTGATGAAAAATTCAATTGACAAACAGGACCTTTTCGGAATCACGAACCTGACGATTCTGGTGAGCTATACGGTCTTTTCTGTATTGACAGCAGCCGAGGCACTGCTGCTCGGCTGGGAACTGTGGGCGGTGCTGCTGATCGGTATTGCAGTATGCGCCTGCTGGGTGCTGCACATCCAGTCAAGATTCCCGGCAGGGCTCAGGCTGTGGATCTGTTCGCTGCTGATGATGGTGACGTTTTTCTTCTATGGGATTCACGACAGCACCCTTGATATAACAGCGCTGATGTGTACGGCGATTCTGCTGTATACCACGACGGGGAACAAGGGGCTGATCTCCCTGTGCCAGATCACCTATATCCTGACGCTGGGATATGGGGTATTCATGAAGCTGCTCCATGGTGAGGGGCTGGATGTCTGGGATATATGCCGCATCATTCTGCATACAGGGATGATGTTTGCAGCAGGGCTGTTTGCACGCAGGATCATTGACAAATGGATGAAGGTGTTTGTCAATTCCCGCAACGAGATCGAGCTGCTCACGGATGCCACCGACCGGCTGAACGATTTCCTTGCCAATGTGTCACACGAGCTTCGCACACCCATCAATGCTGTCATCGGTCTGTCCTCGATCTGCATCGAGAAAGAGCAGGTGCCTGCGCTCCGCCGGGATATGCAGGCGGTCAACGAGGCAGGGCAGCGTGTGGCGGAGCAGATCAGCGATATTCTTGACTATTCCGAGACCGACCGGAACCGGCTTGTCCGGTGTGACGAGGAGTATATGCTCTCCTCGGTGCTCAATGATCTGGTGAACGAGATTCGCCCGCACTGTCCGAAGAATCTGGAACTGATCATTGACGTGGATCCTGCGATTCCGGCGGTCATGTACACCGATGCCGGGAAGCTCAAGAAGATCCTGCGGCATCTGATTATGAACGGCCTGAAGTACACGAAGGAAGGC
>JAFXOO010000329.1 GCA_017528675.1 Oscillospiraceae bacterium
AAAATGCATTTCATACCCAAAAGTCATACCACTCATACCATATCTTGGTTTTAACTATCAAAAATATGTTATGATATAAAAGGCTGTAGAAAGGCCAATATAACTTCCGTTAACACGGAGGAATGAAAGGAAAATCATTATGAAAAAAAGAATTTATTCACTCATCACTAAGTTTGGCGGACTGGTTGCTGCATTCGCAGTTGTTGTGACATCGCTGACATCAAATTCTACTTGTCTTTGGATCACATATCAACCAGAAGAACCGGAGGAGGTTACAGCACTTAAGAAAAACTGAACGATGTGATGAAGCATACCATTATTATAACTTGAATCCGCAGAGTTCATCTTTGTTAAACGAAAAAGCTATTAAAAGCAACCAACTCTTCAGCATTGAAAAATTAGGAAATCACGATTGTCTAGCTGTAGAGTAGGAACAATTCATTGATAGCTAAAGTTGGATTCTGCGGATTAGTTATACTACATTTTTTAATTACAGTCATATGAATTTTAGCGATATTACTGAGGAGCTAATATGAAGAATAAAATTTTAAATGCTCTGTTGAGTGTGTTATTGGTTTCTGGTGTATTAGTTGGATGCGGACAAAACAAAGATTTCCCCGATGCATCGGTCAATCAATCAATATCTGTGACTGATAACGATGTTTCATCGGCAGAAGACTTATCAGACGGATACCATCCTCATTTCAGGCTACAGAGCTTCGCAGATGATCAACACTCGTAATGCCAATAATGATCTTATCGTCCACTTTGGTTCAACGGATTCTACCGACTCCCTGATCATAGATCACTTCTTTGATTATAACAGCAACCGTGACTTTACATTTTTACTTGATGACGGAACAACGCTTGGTCAGTATGACATTTCAGCTAAGTATGCTCCGATCGAGGGTACAGACAGTGATGACTGGCTTGCTATCTAGAATGGTGACGATGGAATTATCCATGCAGGCGCAGGAAACGATGGACTAAGCGGCGGAAGCGGAAATGACGAACTGTATGGAGAAGCCGGGGACGATACGCTTTACGGCAATGACGGAAACGACATTCTTGATGGCGGTACGGGCAATGACCAGCTCAACGGCGGTAATGTTGAGGACACCTACATTTTCGCTAAAGGATATGCACAGGATACCATCAACGAGTGGGGCAGCGACCACAGCATTGTGATGCTGACAGACATCAGTTCTGACGAGATCGCTGTATCCAATCAGTGGGGCAGCAATTTGCTTATCTCTGTGAACGGTACTGATGATGTGCTTACTATCAGTAATTTCAAGTGTGGACAGTCAACCTTCACATTCAAGTTCGCTGATGGCGCAGAGGGCTATGTGGATAAAGATACATGGCAGCTTGTACTCACAAAACAGCCGGATGTGATTGAGGATGCGGAGCAGATGGGCGCAGAACTTCTTGAATCTCTGTATGAGGATGACGAGCTAATGGCAAGCATCTTCACAGAGAACAGTGCGGGCAGCACTGTGATTACCGATGTGATTGAAAGCACTGCTCTTAATGACGATAGCGATGATATCTCTGATATGACTGACATTCAGGCTATGCTGCTTGCAGAGAATATGTCTGCCTTCGGCAATGACGACCAGACCTCTGACAGCATGAACATCAATGACATTACAGCAGATACTTCTGCGTTGGATTTGTTGCTTGTGGGTTCACTGCAGTAATACACATCGCACATAGATATGAAAAAGTGCAGCAGCCTGTCCGCTGCTGTGCTTTTCGCATATACCGGAGGTTAAAATATGGCAAAAAAACAAGACAGCGGATTGTCCTGTTTTATGATAGTAATGAAGTTTCATGGAATACCCATTACAAAAGAACAAGCAGAGAATCTATCGGTCCTTGACCCGGAGCAGAAAACCGGTGAAATAGAGATTATTCAATCAGCTGAGGCACTCAAGATGAAAGCAAAGCTGTGCAGTTTAAAGATAAAGAAACTGAAGGATGTCAACTCCCCTATTATTGCAAAAGGCAATGATGATGAGTTTTTTATCATCGCCAAATCACAAGATGACAAGTTTATGATCCTTCATTCAGATAAGCCTGCACCGGAAGTAGTTACCCGTGAGGAGCTTGCAAAAATATGGGACGGAACAGCAATCATCATAAATAAAAAAGGTGTAATTGACCGTGAAGCAGTTTTCAGCTTCAAATGGTTTATTCCAACGATCCTGAAATTTAAGAAAGAGTTTATTCAAGTTCTCATAGCAGTATTCACAGTACAAATTTTGGGAATCCTCACCCCTGTCATGACACAGGTGGTTGTTGATAAGGTCTTAGTACATCGCAGTATCTCCACATTGAATGTCCTGACGATTGGAATTGCAATCATATACATCTATGAACTGATACTCGGTCTTGCCAAGAACTATGTGTTCACGCATACGACCAACCGCATAGATGTTATGCTCAGTTTCAGACTGTTCAAGCATCTGTTCGCTCTTCCACTGAAATACTTTGAATCAAGGCGTGTAGGTGAAACTGTAGCAAGAGTGCGCGAATTGGACAGCATACGAAATTTTCTGACTGGAACCCCGCTTTCATCGATGATTGATCTAATATTTATCATCGTATATATTGTTGTACTGTTCTGCTACAGTAAAATGCTGACCGTCATTGTTATATGCTCAATACCTGTTTATGCGATACTTTCTGCGAGCGTGACACCACTTTTCAAGAAACGTCTTGATGAAAAATTTGAGACAGGTGCTAACACTCAATCGTTTCTCGTTGAGTCGATTACCGGTGTACAGGCTGTAAAATCCTACGCTTTAGAGCCGAAATTTGAGAAGAAGTGGGGTGATTTACAGGCTGAGTATGTAAAGGCAAGCTACAAAACCTCTATGGTCTCTGCAACTGCAGGAACGACAGGTCAATTCATTCAGAAAGTATTTGACCTTCTGATTCTGTTCTTCGGGGCAAAGGCAGTTATGGACGGTAACTTTACTGTTGGCCAGATTGTCGCATTTCGTATGCTCTCAAGCAGAGTCAGCGGACCTGTGTTGCGACTGGTGTAGCTTTGGCAGGAATACCAGCAGGCATCTCTATCTGTCAAGCGTATTGGAGACATTTTCAATACTGCTCCTGAACCGATTTTGAACACCAATCAGACATCCATGCCTAGAGTACAGGGAAAGATCGTATTCGATCAGGTACATTTCCGCTATAACCCACAGGGTGGCGAGGTTATCAAAGGTATGTCGTTTGAAATTCCTGCTGGCATGATTGTCGGAGTTGTTGGGCGAAGCGGATCGGGAAAAAGCACTATATCCAAACTGATACAGCGGCTTTATATACCGGAAGCCGGAAAAATATCCGTTGATGGAATGGATATTTCCCTTGTAAACCCTGCAATGCTCAGAAAGCAGATCGGTGTTGTACTACAGGAAAACTTCATGTTCAACGGAACTGTTGCGGAGAACATCTCGATCCATTGTCCGACAGCAACTATTGATCGAATCATAGAATGTGCTAAAATTGCTGGTGCGCACGACTTCATACTTGAACTTCCCAACGGCTATGACACAATCATCGGTGAAAACGGCAAAGAAAAAGGAGCCGTATTTACAATAAGCATAAAATGCATTGAATCAGAGTAGAGGTAGAAATATGAAGCCGGTCAATGACCTGTATGACAGGAAATATTCAAAAATA
>JAFXOO010000031.1 GCA_017528675.1 Oscillospiraceae bacterium
CACGGCGAGCGTGATGCAGATAATCAGGAGCGGATCGAGATCGTCGTTCAGGGTGACCTGATAATCGCCGCTTGAATCATACAACTGGTTCAGCGTGGCAAGCTCCTTTCCCTGACTGTCATTGACATAAAAAATGGTATCGCCAATGCCGACCGGAATGTACCAGTTCAGCTTCTCTATAATGAACTTGCCCCACTCTTTCCTGACAACGGCAATTTCCTGTCCGTTGATGAGGATGGCATGCATGTTTCTCCTCAGCTTTCTGACAATGGCGACCTGCTGTCCCTGCATGGTAGTGATGACCAGATCCTTGCTCAGGAATTTTCTGTGAGTACTGTAGATCTGCTGTCCCTGTTCGTTCTTGATGACGTAGCCGGACGGGCCGCTGAAAAGCGGATCCTCGATTTTGATGTTCATAGTTTTTCCTCCATTAACGATAAAATTTCTGTGGGGGTGAACTTATACTTCCTGTCGCAGAAATGGCAGCAGACTTCAATGTCTTCGCCGCTGTCCGCCAGTTTCCGCAGCTCGTCCCTGCCGATGCTCACGAGGATGCGGGAGGTACGTTCCCGGCTGCAATCGCAGTGGTAGACTGCCTCGGCACCGTCAAGAAGATTCGGCTCCAGCCCGTCAAGCGCCTGCAAAACGATGTCCTCAGGCGTTTTTCCGGCTTTCAGCATCTCGGTAAAATGCGGCATGGCAGCGATGTTCTTTTCGAGAATCGGGATGCATGCCTCATCCGCAAAGGGAAGAAGCTGCAAGAACAGCCCGCCCGCATGCTGCACCGTCAGATCCGGTGCCACCAGTACGCCGAGACTCAGCACAGTGGGGATTTGCTCGCTTGAAGCATAATAGGTGGCAATATCCTCTGCAATCTCGCCGGAGACAAGCGGAATTGTGCCGACATACGGTTCCTTCAGCCCAAGGTCTTTGATGACTGAGAGTGTTCCTGCGCCGACGGCACCGCCGACATCAAGCTTTCCTTTGTCATTCAGCGGGATTTCAACAATATAATTATCGGCGCAGCACTTGACATTGCCCCAGCTATCCGCCACTGCATACATGCTGCCGATGGGGCCGTCGCCGTCAATGCGCAGCGTGAGCTGGTCGCCCTCGTTCTTCTGGCCGTAACCCATGAGGGAAGCAGCGGTGGCAAGCCGGCCGAGCGCTGCTGTAACAACCGCAGAGGGCTTGTGATAGTGCTCGATCATGGCCACCATGTCGGTGGAATCAATTGCAGAGGCAACCACACTGCCGTCTGCGGAAATGGCTCGTTTGATGATGCTCATTCGTCAACATCCTTTCGGTTCACGGTATTTTTCTAATGGATAATGGCGCTCCTCATCCAGCGCAGCGACGCCGTTTTTGTAATCATAGCCCATCCTCTGGTAGAATGCCACGGCAGTGATGGAGGAGGGAACCTCGATGCGCTTTGCCCGCAGGAAGAACGCATCCTGCTCAAGCGTTTCCATGATCCTGCGTCCGATGCCCTTACCCTGGCAGGAGGGGTGCACGAAGATGGTGAACAGGCTGCTCTCGTTCTCCTTGCCCCAGTACGGCCCGATGCCGCCGCAGCCGATGATATGCTCGGCATCGCAGACAACGTAGAAATGCATCCAGCCGGCACGCTCGGTCAGCTTTTCGGGCGTCAGGAACTGCACGGTGGCTTCGATCTCTCCGGAC
>JAFXOO010000330.1 GCA_017528675.1 Oscillospiraceae bacterium
CGGCACATCTGCTTGCATCTTTTCCGTCATCTTGCACAGAAATTCCTTGCTGGGCGCCAGCCCAGCGGCGTCATTTCTATACAATCTGACGAAAAATCTGGCTGCGCATCTGCACCACCAGCTCTGTGCGGTGTTGCCTTAGAAAGGGAGCTGTTATGAAAACAACCATTTTCCGGATCCTGACCTATACCCGTCCCTACCGGGGGTATCTTCTTCTGACGGTGCTCTGCACGCTGATTGGCATCTCGCTGTCGCTGATTGTGCCAATTATGATCGGCAAGGCGGTCGATATGGCCGTTTCGGCAGGACATGTCGATTTCGACGGGCTTGCAGGCATCGCTGTGCTGCTGGGCGGCATGGTCATTCTATCGGCTGTTTTTCAATGGCTGGAAGGGCTGTGCATCAACCGGCTCGCCTTCGGTACGGTCAGGAATCTGCGCACTGAGGTCATGGAAAAGCTTGGCACCGTGCCGATTTCCTACATCGACCGGAATCCCAGGGGCGATATCATCTCCAGAGTGATCTCTGATATAGAGATTCTCTCCGATGGCCTGTTACAGGGCTTTGCGCAGCTATTTACCGGTGTTGTCACCATCCTGGGCACGCTTATCTTCATGCTGACGATCAATGTACGAATCACCGTACTGGTGGTGCTGATGACGCCGATCTCGCTGTTCGTGGCAGCCAGGATCACCGCACTTTCACACAGCTCCTTTGCACGGCAGTCCGCCCTGCGGGGGAATATCGGTGC
The DNA here is from genome assembly GCA_017528675.1 of Oscillospiraceae bacterium. Lineage (GTDB taxonomy): Bacteria > Bacillota > Clostridia > Oscillospirales > Ruminococcaceae > UBA3855. The sequence continues at coordinate 752 of JAFXOO010000330.1, forward strand.
ACTGACGGAGGAACTGGTCGGCAATCCCGGCATTGTGCGGGCATTTGCCTACGAGGAACGTGCCATTGAACGCTTTACCAGGATCAATGAGGAGCTTGGTACAGCCGGACGGCGTGCAACATTCTTTGCCTCCATCAGCAATCCCTCCACCCGGTTTGTCAATGGACTGATTTATGCAGCCGTCGGTACAGCCGGTGCACTCGGCGCAGTCGGCGCCATCCCGTGGATTGGCGTAATGAGCGTGGGAAGCCTTGCCTCCTTTCTGTCCTATGCAAACCAGTATACCAAACCTTTCAACGAAATATCCGGCGTGATTGCAGAGCTGCAAAATGCAGTTTCCTGTGCGCAGCGGGTATTTGAGGTACTCGATGCGCAGTCCGAACCTTCCGATGCAGACGCCGCTGTTCCGGCAGAGAGCAAGGGAGCCATAGCGCTGCGGGATATCAGCTTCTCTTATGTGCCCGAAAAGCCGCTGATACGGCATTTTTCAACCAGTATCCAGCCGGGGCAACGTATTGCCATTGTCGGGCCGACCGGATGCGGAAAATCCACGATTATCAACCTGCTGCTGCGTTTTTATGAGGTACAGGGCGGAGGTATCTATCTTGACGGCACCGATACCCGGACATTACAGCGGGATGCACTGCGGGGACAATTCGGCATGGTATTACAGGAGACATGGATTTTTACCGGCACAGTCGCAGAAAACATTGCCTACGGCAAGCCCGGTGCTACACGGGAGGAGATTGAAGCAGCCGCAAAGGCAGCCCATGCGCACGGATTTATCCGGCGTCTGCCGCAAGGCTATGACACACTGATTTCGGACAGCTCCGGTCCGTCGCAGGGGCAGAAGCAGCTTCTCTGCATAGCCCGGATTATGCTGACAGATCCGCCGATGCTCATTCTCGATGAGGCAACCAGTTCCATCGACCTGCGCACAGAGCAACGTATCCAGCGGGCGTTTGAGAAGCTGATGCAGGGCAAAACAAGCTTTATCATTGCGCACCGCCTCTCGACCATCCGTACTGCCGACCGGATTCTTGTCATGCGGGACGGCAATATCATCGAGCAAGGGACACATGAGGAACTGCTCCGGGAGGGCGGTTTCTATTCGCAGCTCTACCATGCACAATTTGCGGAAACAGGCTGATTTGCGTTGTTCTCCGCTCTCCTTCTCCACTTTCAGGAAATTTCTGAAAAAAACACTTGACAAGCGGACGCATATGTGGTATAATATTATTCGGTGGGTTGCCACCAGTACCCCATAGAGGTCTGGGTGTGGCGCAGTTGGTAGCGCGCTACCTTGGGGTGGTAGAGGCCGTGGGTTCAAGTCCCGTCACTCAGACCAGTTTTTCATTGAAATACCGCCGTTCTTCCGATTGGAGGGACGGCGGATTTCTTTTTGTACGACACTTGTACCTCAAAAAAATATAAAACCGGAAGAAGCGCAGCAGTACTCATACTGGTTTCTCATCAAGCGATTCTTAAGACAACACCGCACAAGCCCGCCTGTTGGCTTGGCGGGCTTTGTGCGGTATTGCCTAAAGAATCCCCCGGAATTTGAAATACTCCGGGGGACTAATTGATGTAGTGTTACTCAAACTTCCTGTCGTAAAGCAGTGCTGCAATCAGAACAACAAAGCAGGAGCCTGCGTTATGCACCAGAGCGCCTGTGGTCGGATTCAGAACGCCGAGTACCGACAACGTGACCGCCACGAAGTTGATGCACATGGAGATCGTGATCGCGGTTTTTATGGTGTTTCTCGTTGCGACCGAGAGCCTTTTCAGGTACGGAATTCTGGAAAGGTCATCGGTAGCCAGGGCAATATCTGCAGAATCCACGGCAATGTCGCTGCCCATACTTCCCATAGCAACACCGACGCTTGCGGTTTTCAGTGCGGGTGCATCGTTGACTCCGTCACCGATCATACAAACTGCACCGCTTTTCTCCAATTCCGTGATATTTGCGACCTTTTCTTCGGGGAGCAGATCGGCTCTTACTTCGCTGATGCCGACCTTTCGGGCGAAATAATCGGCGGTCTTTTTATGATCGCCCGTCAGCAGAACGGTCTTTGTGCCAAGCGCACTCAGCTTGCTGACCATTTCCTTTGCTTCCGGTCGGAGAACGTCCGAAAGTGCGATGATGCCGATGATACTGCCGTTTTCAGCCGCAAAGACTGATGCCTTGCCTTCATTTCGGAACTGCGCCGCTTTTTCGGATACCTCATCCGTCAGGGATATGCCGTTTTCAGCAAGATACTTCTCGTTACCGCAGTACAGCCTATGACCGCCGACCTCTGCGTAAATGCCTTTTCCTGCGGTCATTCGGAACACCTCGCAGTCGAAAAGCTCTGTATTCTTCGACTTCGCATGATTCGTGATCGCTTTGCCGAGAGGGTGTTCACTTTTTGCTTCAGCCGATGCTGTCAGCTTCAGAAGCGTATCACTGTCCATTGAACCGAAGGGAGCAACTTCACTGACCTCCAGTTTTCCGTAGGTGAGCGTACCTGTTTTGTCAAATGCGATGGTATCCACCTTGCCCATGATCTCCAGCGCCTCACCTGATTTGATGATAACGCCGTGCTTGGTCGCCTGACCGATTGCTGCCATAATAGCAGTAGGCGTGGAAAGCACCAATGCACAGGGGCAGAACACCACCATTACCGTTACACCACGGACGATGTCTCCCGTAATGACATACGCCAGTATTGCGATCAGCAGGGCAACAGGCACGAGCCAGCTTGCCCACTTGTCAGCGATACGCTGTGTGGGGGCTTGCTTATTTTCCGCATCCTCCACCATTTTTATGAGTTTTTTCAAAGAGCTGTCCTCACCGACCTTTGTGGCTCTCATATCCACTGCACCAAAGCGGTTGATCGTTCCGCAGAACACACTGTCTCCCACAGTCTTGTCAACAGGCAGGCTTTCTCCCGTCATAATGGACTGGTCAACGGAAGTCTCACCGTCTGTGATCTCACCGTCAACGGGGATCGTCTCACCGGGCAGTACACGCAGAATATCGCCTGCCTTGATCTCCTCGGCAGAGATCATGACCTCCTTGCCGTCACGGATCAGCCTTCCCTGCGTCGGGGTCAGACTGATGAGCTTTTTGAGTCCCTTTTTTGCACGTTCGGTGGTCATATCTTCAAGTATCGCACCGATCTCCATGATGAAAGCGACCTCACCCGCTGCAAACAGATCCCCGATGCAGACCGCAGCGATCATAGCCACTGTGATAAGCAAGGCTGATGATATTTTGCTGATGCCCTTATTGTGGATGATTCGCCACACAGAAAGATACAGCAGCGGAATACCGCAGATGATAACTGTCACCCACGCAGGATCAAAGGGCGGTTTTGTTCCCGTTTTTCTAAGTACAAAGCTGGCGATCAGGAATACACCGCCGACGATGGTCATGGGAAGTCCTGCGAGAAAGTCATTGATCTTTTTTATCACGAAAATACCTCCTTGACAAACCGGCTTATTTGTGGTACTATATATTTGTTACCGAACATCTTGTTCTGTATCTATACTAACACATTTTCTCCGGTAATTCAACAACCGATTATCCGGAAAAGTACGTTACTGAACAAAAAGCTGATTTTGTACGGAAAGGAGCATATTATGGACAGACGGCAGCGCAGGACACGAAGCCTGATATTCAAGGCATTCACAGCCTTGCTGGAACGAAAGAGCTACACCGCTATGACCGTTCAGGACATCTTAGATGAAGCCGACATCGGCAGAAGCACATTCTATGCGCATTTTGAAACAAAGGACGAATTGCTGAAAGCCTTGTGTACGGATATATTCGAGCACGTTTTTTCAGAGGAGATCATGTCGGAGGAGCATCATGACTTTTCGGCGCATTCTACTTTCAAAGACCGTATTACGCATATTCTTTATCACTTGCAGGAGAAACAGCAGAGCGTGAAAGGTCTGTTCTCAGGTGAGTGCGGGGAGATATTCCTGCGTTATCTGAAAGAATATCTTTACCGTGTGTTCGATGAACATATCGCTGAAAACGGCGCTATACCGCATGACTATGCAATGGACATCGCTGTTGCTGCCTTTGCAGAGACAGTTCGCTGGTGGCTCAAAGGTCACAGCGACTATACGCCCGAACAGATGACAGACCATTTATACGGCTGCATCAGTATACTGTAAATGAAAACCGCTGCTACACCAAAGTAACAGCGGTTTTTCGTTATATTTCTCAAATCCGTGCAAGACCTGTTTATCCGAGAACCTGGACTGCTTTCCGTCCGACCATTCTATGAAAACGTTGTCCATCTGGAGGACGTTGCCGATGAGGAAAAGAACAATCTCCGGAATGCCGTACAACTGCTGTGATGCCCACAGCACAGGGATTCCTGTGAACTGAGGATTGATTCAGACAAACGCTTGTTGTTTCTTTACATTTTTGAAACAAAATGTTGATTTATGAGCGAATGATTTGCTTGAAATGCAACCATAGTTATGGTATAATAGCTACAGACAACCAAAGAGGGAGGGGATGTGAAATGGAGCATCCGACTTTTGCATCACAGCTTGCGTACTATCGCAAACGTGCAGGTCTGGGGCAGAAAGAGCTTGCCGCAAAGCTGAGCGTTACGCCGCAGGCAGTTTCCAAATGGGAAAACGGCTCGTATCCCGACAGCACACTGCTGCCGGAAATCGCTAAAATCCTTGACATTTCACTTGACGTCCTCTTTGGTATCCGTGAGGAGGAGCCGGAACCGGATCACATCCTCGAAATCATGAAGCACGCCTGTACTTTGGATGATGCCGAGCGAAGCCGCCTTGCATTTGAAACGTTCTACCGCTTCGTGTGCACCTATGACAGGAACCTGGATCCCGAAAAGACTGCTTTTCCGACCAATTTCAAGCCTGAAACCTTTGCACAGCTCCGCACGGATGACTGCATCGGTTTACTGCGGGTGGATCCCGATGCGCAGTTTTTCACTTTTCTGAAGCTGCCGCCGGAGGGTATACAGGACTATGCCACCCCCAATGACCGGGTGCAGGCGTTGTTCCGGCTGCTGTCGGATGAGGATGCGCTCAAGCTCATCACCTTCTCAGAGGGCGTGCCCCGGAACTTCATTATGACAAACGAAAGCCTTGCAAGGCATCTCGGACTACCGGAAAAACGGGTGGCTGAGATCGTGGAGCAATGTCTGGCGCTTGGCATTATCTGGAAGCTGCGGGCTGAAATCGGCGGAGAGATTCACGACATCTACAGCTATGTGCATGCTGTTCCCGTCACGACCATGCTTGTCCTCGCCAAAGCACTGACAGGCTTTATCACCAATTGCGAGCCGAACATTGACACCTGGAACCAAGGAGCCTTCCGCTCCCAAGATAACACTTTTTCAAAGAAAGAGGAGGAACCCAAATGAAGAAAAGCCGTATGTTTTCCGCTTTGCTTGCTGCACTGCTGCTGGCATCCCCCGCAGCCGCACTGCCGATGGATGCCGCAGCAGGCTACAAGATGACCGTCACCATCGACACCCAGAAAGACCAGAAGGCAATCAGCCCGTATATTTACGGTGTGAATGAGTATTCCAACGCCAAGATACTGGATACGGTCAAGGTCAACAATGTCCGTCACGGCGGCAACCGCTTCTCCGCCTACAACTGGGAGAACAACTACTCCAATGCCGGCAACGACTGGAAGCATATGTCGGATGATTTCTTCGGCAGAGAGAAGGACGGCCCCGGTTATGCCGCAAGAAGCTTCTCAGAAAACATGGCCAAGCACGAAATCCCCTACAAGATCACAACCTTGCAGATGGCAGGCTATGTGTCTGCGGATATGAACGGTACGGTTGAGGAATCCGAGACTGCACCTTCTGACCGCTGGAAGAAGGTAGAGCTCATCAAGGGTTCTGATTTCTCACTGGAGCCGGATCTGACAGATGATGTGGTCTATATGGATGAGTATGTCAATTACATGGTCAAGACCCTCGGTGATGCGTCCACCAAGACCGGCATGCAGGGCTACAGCCTGGATAATGAGCCGGCGCTGTGGAATGATTCGCACTTCCGGATGCATCCGGATGAGGTGACAAACGAGGAGCTCATGAGCAAGTCGATCAAGCTTGCCAATGCCGTCAAGGAAATTGATCCGAAGGCAGAGGTATTCGGCCCGGCTTTCTGGGGTATGCTGCCCTGCATTCAGGCAGGTGAAGCCAACGGTACCTTTACCGATCCGCAGTGGCAGGCAGTCAAGAATGACTATGACTGGTACATGGACTACTATCTGGAGCAGATGAAGGATGCGGAAAAGCAGTACGGCAAGCGCCTGCTTGATGTCTTTGATGTACACTACTATTCGCAGGGTATCACCAATGATGACGATATTCTCCAGGCTGCCCGCAGTCTGTATGACCCGGAGTACATTGAGAATAGCTGGCTTCAGCCGTCCTTCGGCAAGTATTTCCCGTTCCTGCCCAATATGCAGGAATCCATTGCAAAGCACTATCCCGGCACCAAGCTTGCTGTAACCGAGTACAACCTCGGCAACATCGGCAGCGAAAAGACCACCGGCAAGAGCGTTTACACAGCCATTGCGGAAGCAGAGGCACTCGGTGCATTTGCACTTAACGATGTGTACTTTGCAACCTACTGGGGCACGCTCCCGGAATGCCCGTATGTGGTTTCTGCAATCAATCTGTACACGAATTATGACGGCAAGGGTGGCGCTTTCGGAGACACGCTCGTATCTGCCAAAACGGATGATCTGTCCAAGGCTGCGGCATTTGCGGCAATCAACGGCACTGACGATTCTACCGTGACACTCACACTCTCCAACAAGGACAAGACCGAGGCCGAAACCGCTGAAATCACCATCAACGGCAATACCAAGGATTACAAGAGTGCTGTGGTCTATGCAGTGACACAGGATTCCTCCGACATCAAGATCATTGACATCCAGAATGATCTGTCCGGCAACAAGATCACGGTTGAACTGCCGGCGCTGTCTGTGGCACAGATTGTCATCAGCGACAAGGAGACCACTGCCGAAATCGTAGATGAGCCGGAGATCACAACTGTCGAGAAGGAATACAAGCTCGATGAGCTGGAGCTTTCTGCGAACGGCTACCCGATGATCCCGATCGGTGACAAGGATCACCTCAAGGAAATCATCATCAACACAACTGCTTACTCCAGCCAGGGTTCCGGCTACGGCGGCGGCGGTGGCGGTCTGTGCTTCAACAAGGTCGTGCCGGAGGGCGAAACAGCACCTGTCTGGGCGAGCAAGTCGTTCTCCTGGGGACTTGGCAACAATGTGGATAATGTCGTGGCATTTGACGACACCTTCACCATCGTGGTGGATGAGAAGGGTGTGGATGTCAAGGGCGTGACCAAGGACGACTACATCGAGTTCCAGGGCGAGTGGTGGAAGTATTCCGAGAAGGATGAGGGCGGCGCTGATATTAACGTTACCTATAACTCCATCAAGCTGGTTTATGAGTATGAGGAGGGTGAGCAGCCGCCGGAGGAGAATCCTACCGAAGAAAAGCCCACTGAGCCTGCTACGGAGGACGGCACATCCGGTGATGCCATTGTATCACTCTACGGTGATGTTAACGAGAGCGGCAAGGTAGATATTGTGGATGTCATCACATTGAACAAGAGCCTGATGGTAGGCGAAAAGCTTTCAAAGCAAGGGAAAGCCAATGCCGATGTCAATCTCAGCGGCTCCATTGATGAGGTCGACTCACTCACCATTCTGAAGGCAGTTGTGGAGATTATTACCCTGCCTTACAAGGAATAATACAGTACGACAAAAAGCGGAAGCTGTTGGCATAGCCCCCCTCCCCGATGGGGAGGGGGGCTATAGGCAATCAATGCTAACAACTTAGCAGAATAAAACCTGCGGGTGCAGGGCGGTCACCGCCCTGCTTCGCTTTAAGCGACCAGCGGCGCTCGCAGGCTCGCTGGCTGTCTGCTTATGCCGGGGGAGGTTTAGGAGGGGCGAGCAGCCCCTCCTGAGTCGGCGTAAGCCGACAAAGAAGCCTAAGTTGTTGGCATTGTATAGGCAATACCGCACAAAAGCCGCACAGACCTTTTGCAGGAAGGACTGTGCGGCTTTTTTTAGACAATTTGCATTCAAATGTGCAAAAATCCGGGTTTTTCCGGCTTATTTGAAAGGCGTCACATGTCGCCGTAGACTTCCTCATAGAGCAGCAGGATGTCACGGATCATATACTTGGAATATTCGCCGCCTTCTACAAGGCCCGCAAAGGCTATCTTCGGATCATCAGCAGGGGCATAGCCGATAAACACGGAATCCTGTACACGGGAGGCTACCTGCGGCGTACCGGTCTTGATCGCTACGCTGTAGCCAAGATTCTGAAGTGAGTATTTTTTCGGGAAGCCATTGCCGGATGCCTGAATCATACCGGCCTCGACAAATCTGTAGACATCGGAATTGTTCAGCTCAATCTCGGAAAGCACCTCCGGCTCCGTTTTTTTCAGGCAGGTGGTCTGGTTGTAATCCCAGATACTATCCACAAGATACGGACGCAGACGCTTGCCCTCGTTTGCAATGGTATTCGCTACCACTGCGAGCTGAAGCGGCGTGACATTGGTGTCACCGTTACCGATACCCGCCTGGAGCACCTGACCGGATGTCCATTCCAATCCCTGCTGCTGGTACGTCTCAGGTGTTGCCATCCAGCCGGCTGCATCGGCTGTCTCAATGCCGGTGTGCTGGCCGATGCCATAAAGATCCGCATACTTGACAATGTTGTCAATCGTCAGCAGTCTCGACAGCTCATAGAAATACGAATTGCACGACACCCGCAGCGCCGGAGCTACGGCGATATAGCCGTGATGCCCCGTGCAGTGATAGGGATAGCCGTGGAACTGATATGTGCCGGCACACATGAAGGAGGTGGTTCCATCCACAATTCCTTCGTTCAGACCGGCGGTCGCAGTAATGGTCTTGAAGGTCGAACCGGGACGGTACAGACCCATCGTGGCACGGTTGAACAGAGGTTTTCCGGGCTTCTTTGACAGCTCATCGTAATGCTCGGAATACTCTGTCAAGTCAAACGTGGGGGCTGTTGCCTCGCCAAGAATGGCTCCGGTCTTTGCATCAAGCACCACAAGCGCACCGCTGGCGGCGGCATTATACCGAAGTGCATAGGTGCGGTTGATCGTGTAGAAGTTTTTCAGAAAGTTCTCCAGAATTCCTTGCAGTCCCCGCTGAAATTCGGCGTTGACGGTCAGGCGGATGGTATGTCCTGCATCAACTGGTTCGGTGATCTCATCCGAAACGGCAATGCCGTTTTCGTAGGTGATCGTGCGCACACCTGCCTTACCTTGCAGCTCCTCCTCCATCGCACGCTCCAGACCGCTGATGCCGACTATAGCGTTCAGGTCATAGCCCTTGTCCAGGTATTCCTGCGCATTTTCGGCATAAATCGGGCCTGTTGTGCCGATCTCGTGCGGAATGACATCCCCGACCTCAATCCGGCGGGCGGCAGTCTGCTCGATCAGGACTCCCTGCATCTGCGGTGCAAGCTCCGAGAGCTTGGTGACAGTGTCCATCGGGAGATTATTGGCAAGCTGGAAGCGGTTTGAGATGGAAAAATCATCGTCGAGCATTGTGTATCGGATGCCGGCGATGGTGCGCTTCTGGGACGGGGTGAGGTTTTCCCTGATGCCATACGTTTCACAGAGAACGTCCATGCAGTTCTGCGCTGTGGCATAGGCATTGACGCCGATCTTCCGCTTCATGACCTTCAGACGGCTCTCCTCGGTATCCGAATCGAAGGCATAGGGGGTGCGGCGGGAAATGCTAAGACTGTCCTCCCAGGTAACACCAGCTTCCTCAAGGATTTCGGTCAGGCGCAGGAGAATGGCATTGCCTGCTGCGTTATCTGACGGGAAGTTCTTCTCATCAATCACAACGGCATAGCTCACATGATTGCTGACGATGGTCAGACCTGCCGCATCGACGATTTCCCCACGGGTGGGGGCGATTTTCTGGGTATAGCTTGAAGTGACAACCTCATTCTTGTGATAGGCATCACTGTTGACAACCTGTACCTTCATCAGGCGCAGGACACAAACTGAGGCGCTCGTCAATACCAACAGGATGGCAAGCGCCATTTTCAGATATTCGGAAGCGGATCGCATACTTGCCTCCTTAATTGTTGCGGATGACGGTCTTCTCCAGCTCGTAGCTGCGGCGGCTGCCGCAGCGGCGGTCGATCCATCCGATCAGGAAATACAGCGGAATCGTGGCGAGCATGGTCATGACGGCGCTTGGTAACAGATAACGGGTGTAGACCAGCGTGACATCATCATGTCCCCAGATCGCATAATAGAATACAAAATCAA
>JAFXOO010000331.1 GCA_017528675.1 Oscillospiraceae bacterium
CACCGCCCTGCTTCGCTTTAAGCGACCAGCGGCGCTCGCAAGCTCGCTGGCTGTCTGCTTATGCCGAGGGAGGTTTAGGAGGGGCGAGCAGCCCCTCCTAAGTCGGCGCTAAGCCGACAAAAAGCTTAAGCTGTTAGCATTGGATGGGGCGGGTGAACCGTTCCCCCTACTCCCGGTTTTCACCGGGATTCCATATTGTGAAATGCTGTTTTGATTTTCTTTTTTAAATGTTATCATGAATTTATCACAAACGAGAGTATAATAATACTTGTAAACAAAAGAACCCTTCAGCATGAAGCTGATACGATCAGATAGAAAGGATGGTACACATGATGAACCAGAACGATCAGAACAATTGGAACGGAATGAACAACCAGCAGAACGGCTGCTCCCAGGACGGTAACCAGCAGAACGGCTATCCCCAGAACGGATACCGGCAGGATGCCCCCTATACCAATTATTATAACGAACCGGACGGCACCAGCAATTATGTGAATATGTATTCCGATCCGGAACGGCCCGCCAGAAAGAAGGGCGGCAAGACCTTCCTGAAGGTGGCAGCCGCCGTCGCTGCACTGGCGATTGTGTCTGTCTCTTCTGTGGAGATGTACAAGCTCTTTGGCAAGGATGCCCGCACCGCCAACTGGACAGAGTCCGCAGCCAGTGAGCAGGCAGCCGATTCCGATCAGGCAACCGAGGCACAGACCGAGGCGGTTGCTTCTGCGGAAAAGGAGGACAGCGCTGCGGATGCTTCCGCTGCTGTGGGCGGATCCAAGAGTGCCTGGATCAACATGGCAGCCCCCGCCGATGCCCTGACCATCCCCGAAATCGTCAGCAAGGCGCTTCCGTCCGTTGTCGGCATCAGCTCGACCTTTGAGGTAGAGACCAGCGGCATGGGTAATTACTGGGGCTTCAACTTCTACGGCGGCAATAACTACGGCTCCCAGAAGCAGACCTTCCCCGCCACCGGCACCGGCATCGTCATGAGCGAGGACGGCTATATCATCACGAATGCACACTGCATCTATGACAACGATTCCCAGTACAAGGCCGGCAAGGCCATCTCCGTGAGCGTGGTCATGGGCGATGAGAACGAGACAGAATACGATGCACAGATCGTCGGCTATGATCTGCAAACGGATCTCGCCGTCCTGAAGATTGACGCCACCGGCCTGACACCGGCGGAATTCGGCAACAGCGACGACCTCCAGGTCGGTGAGCTGGTGGTTGCCATCGGCAACCCGCTCGGCTTCGAGCTGTTCGGCACCACCACCTGCGGCATTGTTTCGGCACTGAACCGGAATGTCTCGATTGACGAGCGTGAGATGACGCTGATCCAGACGGATGCAGCCATCAACTCCGGCAACTCCGGCGGCCCGCTGCTCAACGGCTACGGTCAGGTCATCGGCATCAACTCTGCCAAGATGTCCAGCAGCTATGGCTCCGCAAGCGTAGAGGGTCTGGGCTTTGCCATCCCGATCTCCAGCGCCAAGGACATCATCAACGACCTGATCGGCAACGGCTATGTGACCGGCCGTCCGCAGCTCGGCATCACCGGTGCGGACATCACGGAAGCAGATTCCCAGCGCTTCAACCTCCCCCAGGGCGTCTATGTCTACAGCGTTGCAGAGGATTCTGCCGCTGAGAAGGCAGGCATCCGCCAGGGCGATGTCATCACTGAGATCGACGAGCAGACCATCACCACGATGGACGAACTCAATGCCGTGAAGAACGAGCACACCGCCGGAGAAACCATCAAGCTCAAGGTATTCCGCAGCGGCGAGACCTTTGAGACAGAGCTGACGCTCGAAGAAGTCAAGTGAGCAGAGAAATAGCCGAATTTCCGTAATGTAAGCAGAATTTACCATTTTTATAAATTTCCTTTCCCATCAAGCGATTTCAGACCGCCGAAAACGTTTTCCGGCGGTCTGAAATTCTATGTGTAAGATGCTGAAAATGGTTATTATTTGTCATATATGGAAAATTATGCCTGAGCTTTTGTACAATTCAACTAAAAAGCAGGAGAAAGAACATGCAATTTTTTTAGAAAAAAAAGAAATCGGGTGTTGACAATCTCAAAATAATATGCTAAAATAGTCTTATAAAACGCAGGGCCTAATAGGCTTATTGCGTTGGAAAAGCAGCGGGTAATCCGGTATGTGTGCATATAAGGCAGTTTGTGTGTCATGTGTCAGGATGGCAAATCCCCCGACTGTGGAATCCAAAAGAAATTCTGTAAAGAAGAGAGAGGTAATCGAACAATGAAGAAGTCATTCCTGAAAAGAGTGATGGCTGCTGCTGTGGCAGTTCCCGTTGCTCTGACACAGACCGCCATGTTTGCTTCCTTTGCTGCTGGTGAGGAGACCGGTTCTGAGAATAAGGTCATCAACAACGCCACTTTCGTAAACATTCCGAGTGATGCAAAGATCATTGAGGATGTTAAGGGCTATAAGGCAAAAGAAGCAAAGAATCCGTATGCAATCGTTCAGGAGAACAACTGGAACGGCGACCTGAGAGCAGCTCTGACTGCAATGTACAACGGCGACTCCAACGGCGTTGACCTGGATCCCGCAAGAATTGCTGACAGCGTTGACAGCACCGCCTGGTATTCCGAGTTCCTGAAGGCTGCTCTGCGTGCCGAGGGTACCAAGGTAAATGCCACCATCAACACCGATAACGTTGTTGTAACGATTGATGTTGACTACAACTACGGCCAGGATGCCGCAAACCGCATGGTAAGCGGTCTGGGCGATGCTTACAAGCAGGCTGTGGCTGACCTGAACTCCAAGGCTCAGGTAAAGGGCCAGATCGTGCTCACCATTGATACTGCTGAGCTCGACCAGGAGAAGTCCTTCGCTGTAGAGGCAACTGTAAAGTTCGACGGCATGAAGGATGGCAGCCTGACTGAGACTGTTGTACCGTATGTACAGAGCATCTATGACATTGTAAAGGGCGAGGTAATCGCTGCTGTCAAGGCTGACGGCCTCGATGAGAATGCTCTGAACGGTGAGTGGAAGCGCTGCGACGGCAAGGTTGCAACTGCCCAGAGAGCAATCAACAGAGCAGGCGAGAGCTACAACTACGACTTCACTGCTGCTGATGTGGACGATCTGTTCAGCCAGGCAAGAGAGAAGGCAGTAGACGAGAGCAGCAGATTCAAGAGAATCCCTGCAAGCCTGGATGCTGCAACTGAGACCAATGCATATGCATGCGCATCCGATATTCTCCAGCAGATCGTTGAGAAGATCAACGAGAAGTCCGCTGAGAAGAAAACCGGCTATGAGCTGAGCGTATCCCTTGACGGCATTGTAAACACCGCAAAGGATCTCGTGGACATCACCGCTACTGCAAAGGCTGAAGATTTCAAGTACAATGCAGATGGCATGGGCTACTTCGAGACTGATGCAGACTTCGATGCTGCTGCTTACACCGAGTACTTCGAGAAGAAGCTGGCTGAGGAGAGCGAGAAGCTTGAGGGCAAGAAGCTGGTTCTGGAGAGCATTGAGAGTGTAAAGGTCATCGAGGCTGATGTTGAGGTTGTTTCCAAGGAGCTGAGCGGCAACGCCGGCATGAACATCTACAGAGTTGTATATCCGAACTACAAGGAAGTTGTGGATGAAACCGAGACCGAGACTGAGACTGAGACCCAGGGCGAGTCTGAGACCCAGGGCGAGTCTGAGACCCAGGGCGAGTCTGAGACCCAGGGCGAGTCTGAGACCCAGGGCGAGTCTGAGACCCAGGGTGAGTCTGAGACTGTGACCGAGACCGAGACCGCTTCTGAGGGTGAGGTTGTTACCATCAAGAATGTCAAGGTAGAAGTTGAGGGTGGTTTCTACTTCTCTCACGATCCGAGAGCATTTGCTGATCTTGGCCTCATCAAGTCCGCAACCATCATCGAGGACGGCGCTGAGAGAGCTGTGACTGAGGATGAGATGAAGAACTTCTCCTTCAGCTTCCGCCGCAACTCCACCATCGAAGAGGCTGAGGGCGCTGACGCTGAGCCGGTTTCCCCGCAGAGTGCATACGCTGACAAGACCCTGAACGCTGCTGGCAGCTACTTCGCACAGACCATCTATGTATACTATGGCGGCAAGCTCGTACAGGACGGCGAGGCTACTGTATTCATCGGTGTCAAGGGCGACGTCAACAACGACGGCATTGCAAATGCATCTGATGCAGCCAAGGTTCTGATCTACACCGCTGCAATCAATGCAGGCCAGAAGGATGTCAACATCTACAGCGCAGACAATGCTGATCTTGAGAGATTTGCATACTTCCTGGGCGATACCAACGGCGAGTCCGAGGATCTGGGTAAGACCGCTTCCTACGATGCAACTGTTGAGTCCCCGCTGAACGCATCTGATGCAGCGCAGATCCTGATCTACACCGCAGCAGTGAATGCTTCTTCCACCGGCAAGGCTGACTGGATCCCGCAGGCAATCAAGAGCACTCCTTATCCGAAGTATTCCGAGGAGATCGCTAAGGCTGCCGGCCTCATCTGAGTTCCGACACATTACCAGGCATACCCATCATAGGCATGTAACCGCCGCATCAGTGCGGTGCGGCGGTAACATATAAACATCATTTAATTTAATTTATCTGAAAGGAAGTGAACGAAAATGAAGAAGATTAGTTTCAAGAAGGTTTTTGCTTCTGTAGCTGCACTTTCTGTAGTGGCTTGCATGGCTGCTATTCCGGCTTCTGCTGCTGATGGTACCTTTACTGTATCCATCGACAAGAAGACCATTAAGCTGGACGAGGCTAAGAGCCCGGTTCCGATCTATGTAAAGACAAGCGCTCTGGAGAAGGGCTGCACTGACTACGAGTTCGGTCTGAAAGTTGATACCGACTGCACCTATGAGTTCGTAAAGGACGTTATTGATGCAATGGAGAAGGGCGGCACTCCGCTGTCTCGTTCCGTAACTGTACAGCCTGGCGACGACAACTTTATGTGGGTTGCTGATGCAAGCGATACTTCCATGGTAAAGGCTATGAACGTTGGTCTGCTGATGGTTACCATTAAGGATCCGAAGGCTGGCGAGAAGTATGACATCGAATTCAGCAAGATCAACGGTTCCGGTAAGGACGCTGCATTCTGCAAGGATCAGCTCCAGAACCTGACCTATGACATTGTTGGTGATAATGGCTGGATCCAGATCGAGGGTGAGCCGGAGTCTTCCGAGCCTGAGTCCTCTGAGCCGGAGTCCTCTGAGCCTGAGTCTTCTGAGCCGGAGTCCTCTTCTGAGTCTGCATCTGAGTCCGAGTCCGCTTCTGAGTCTGCATCTGCTTCCGATTCTGAGTCTGCATCTGCATCTGACTCTGCATCTGCATCTGCATCTGACTCTGATTCCTCCAGCAGCAGCAGCTCCAGCAGCTCCAGCTCCAGCAGCTCCAGCAGCTCTGGTTCTTCTTCCAGCAAGAGCAGCTCTGGCGGCAGCGGCAACGGTTCCGCTTCCTCTGGTTCTCCGTCCACTGGCTCCTCTGACGTTCTGCCGATCGCAGGCGCAGCAGCAGCAGTTGCAGTTCTGGGCGGCGTAGCTCTGGTAGCTAAGAAGAAGAATGACTAATCCAGTCTGACCTTCTGACAGAACAAGTCAATCAATCCTCCCTGTGAAAGCAGGGAGGATTTTTTGCATACAAAACCCCCGCAGCAGGAAACTGCGGGGGTGATTTCATAGCAGAGAACGGAAAAAGTCACATTCCTCGGAATTGAGGCGTTTAGCGGCATCGGTGCGGATGTCACAGTGGAACACATGCCAGAGCTGCTCATCCTCGCCGCCGCAGAACCGATAGACATGCGGAACGCCGCATTTCTCCAGAACAGGGAGAAGCTTGTCCGGCTCATGCCGCAGAAAATCCATATTCGATGTCATGACAAAGCACGGCGGAAACTGCGCTGTGATATACCGCAGCACATCGAGCTCCTGAAGTGCATCCGGCGATGCAAGAAAATCGGCATAGCTGTCAAGCGGCTGGTCAGTTCCATACAGCCCGCAGTTGAGCGCAATGCCCCGGAGCCGCAGTCCGGCAGGCGGCCGGAAGTCAAAATGCGCCGCATAGCCGGGATTTGTCAGGATGCACGCATACAGCGCAATCCCCTGTGCGCCGGCAGAATCCCCGACGCCAAAGATCCGCCCGGTGTCAAGCCCGAACTCACCGGCGTGCCGCATGATCCAGTGAAACACGAGATTCGTGTCCTCAAGCGGCGCAGGGAAGGGAAATTCCGGTGCCAGCCGGTAGGTGTAATTCACCACCGCAAACCCGTGCTGCGCCAGCTCCATGCAGTAGTATTGGTAGCGCTCCTTGTCGCCGTAGACCCACGCACCGCCGTGAAAGCTGACAATCACGGGGAGCGCCCCTGCTGCATCCGCCGGCCGGTAGACATCGAGCTTCTGCCAGGCAAGGTCGCTGCCGTACAGCAGATCGTCATAGCGCCGGATTGTAGCAGGCGTTGTCAGCCCTGCATCCCGTACATCGTCATATTCCTTGTACTGACGCCGCATTTCCAGACTTGTCATGTAAAGCTCCTTTCCCAGAATGCGTTCTGCAATGTTGTTCTGTATTCATTATAGCATATCCTGCATGAAATTGCAAGTTCTTGCACAGAATGAATAAAATTCGTCGTTCTGCACAGCTTACAGGTTCAATCTTTAAGGAAATTGCTCAAATCCACTGCAATGCCCCGCAAAAAAATCTCCTGCCGCAGCAGGGGATTTCAGTCTGTCAAAAAACTCTCCTTGAAAGTGTGGAGCGAACTCAAAAGTTTTTGGTCCAGCTTTTTTCAAAAAGCTGGTCAGGTCCAGGGCTGAAAGCCCTGGTCGCCGTCCGCATAAGCAGATGCCCAGCGAGGAACGAGCGCAGGCAGTCGCTTATACAGAGTAGACGGCGAAATCCCCTATGCTACGCTTTTTTAGGGGTGAATTTCCAAAACAGTCCGGTGGACTGTTTTGGAAAGAGGGGCACTTTTTTGCAAAAAAGTGCCCCTTCTTTCGCTTGATAATGCTTTTCCTGCCGCCTGAAGGCGGCAAAAACGGACTTTATTGAAAAGCTGAAATCCCCTGCCGCAGCAGGGGATTTCTTGTTCTGTTATGCATTTTCCTGATACGCAGCCAGCACCAGCGCCCGGATTTCGGGATATTCGCCGGTCTTGTCGAGAAAACCGCCGGACACAACCTCTTTGACCGTGTAGAGCGGATACTCCTCCGCATCCACCGGATAATCCTCTCCGGAGGCTTCAAGCGCCTCCATCGTTTCGGGATTGAGTACGGTGCCAATCTCCGGCACATAGCGCAGGAAGCCGAGTTTGTTGAGCGTTGCCTCAAATTTCTTGAGGAAGAACCGCACGCTTTTCCAGTATTCCTTGAATTCCGGCGTATCCTCGCCGGAACGGCTCTTGTAATAGACCTGTGTTTCGAGACTGCGGAAGGCTTCGAGCAGATCCCGGAAGTCCGTTCCCTGCAAACGCCGGCTTGTTTCCACAACGGCATTGATGGCGCTGTTGGTCTGCTGCTCCAGCACCTTGCGCAGCTCCTCACAGGCTGCTGTGAGCGCATTGGAGGCATCCGCAGTGCTGTCCCGGAACGAGCGGTTGACCGTGTTGAGTGTGTTGACAAGCGATTCCTCAAAGGCAGCACGCCCTGCCACCATCTCCCGTACCTCCTCGCTGCGGACGGATGTCCCGTCAAAGCGGTAGCGGAAGCCTGTCTCGTGCTCCAGCTCCTCCAGGAGCCATGCCTTCTCGGCTTCGAGGGCGGCATCCGCCTCCTGCCGCAGTGCATCGTCCGGGGACTGCTCCATGCTCTCCCGCAGGTCATCGAGCTCCTGCCGGAGATCGAGCTTCTCCTGCTCCAGCGCCTTGATGCGCTTCTCTGCACGGGCAAGCTCTGCCTGGTTCTGCTTCTTGTCGTGCTTGCCGCCCTTCCGGGAGGTCTGCTCGTCCAGCGCCTTCTGAAGCCCTGCATTGAGCTGCCGCATATCCCGCAGGTCGGATTCGAGCATGTTGACCTGCAATTCCGCCTTTGCAAGAGCCGCCGCATCCGCCTTCTGATCGGGCTTCCGGGCAAGCTCTGCCTGGAGTTCGGCAACTTCCTGCGACAAGTCCTGCTTCTCCTGTTCGAGGACGTTAATGCGCCGCTCCATGCGGGAGCGCTCGGCGCTGTCCTGCTGCTCGGATGCCGCAGCAAGCTCCGCCTGGAGTTCGGCAACTTCCTGCGACAAATCCTGCTTCTCCTGTTCGAGGACATTGATGCGCCGCTCCATGCGGGAGCGCTCGGCATCGGGTGCGGCCGCAGCGGCATCCCGCTCCGCCTTCAGTGCTTCCAGCTCCCGCTCCACGTCGTGCTTTTCGAGGGTCAGGAAGGAAATCCGCTCCCGTTCCGACTGCAACTCCCGGACAGACTGCTGCAACTCGTCACGCTGTGCAGCCAGCGCCTTTGCCGCATCCCGGTCAGCACGGATGACGGCAAGCTCCTGCTGGAGCGCAAGCTTCTGCTGGATGAGGGAATCGAGCCTGACCTGTTCCTCGGAAATCGCCTGATCGAGGGAAGCGCCCGGCTTTTCGGGCTGCCCCTCAGGCGGCGCCAGATAGCGTGCATGGAGCTTGTTGAGCTGGTTGAGCAGAATGCCCACATGCTTTTCCGAGAAGGAAGGATGCGGCTTTTTTCCCGCCTTTTCGACAATTTCTCTCGACAGGTCGAGCGTCGCATTCGACAGCGAATCGAACAGGAAGAAATCCCAGAAATCAAGCAGCTCCGGGTCAATCATGCAGTGCGTCCGCAGAAGCTGTGAGAGCAGCGGAGTCATGCCCTGCTCATACTCCCGGCGCAGCGCTTCAAGAATCGTCCGGAACGACGTGAGCGCCGTTTTCCGGAAGTATTCATGCGTATAGGCATATTGCTTGGATTTTTCCCGGATGCGCTTCATTTCCGCCTTGTATACATCATAGGAATGTCTGCTGGTCATCGGTCGTGTCCTCCATTACTTGCGCTTGATGGAAACGGTATCCTCGACGGAAACCCCGTTGATATGATCGACAGCCCGCATGGAGAGCAGCTCAGCCTCAGAGAGGGTCAGTGTCTCGATGGTTTCGGTGTGTACGGGGATCTCCCGCTCATTGCTGCGGGTCAGGGCAATGGACATGATCTCCCGTCCTTCCTTTTCGGGCACCAGCTCATCCTTGTCCGCATAGGTATCCAGCTCAAACACAGTGAACACGGATTCAAGCTGGTTGAGCCGGCGTGTATAGGAGAACGTTTCGGCGGAGTAGGGAAGCTGTACGCCTCTCGGAATCAGGATGCAGATGCGGAACTCTCCGAGTGCGTCATAGAAGTACCGGATGCCATAGGCATGGGAAGAAATGAGCTTGATATGCTGCTTTTTTTCAGGTGCAGCATTCTGCCCCTCAGCCGGAGTCTGGCGGAGCCAGTCGGCATAGCGTGCAGCGCCGTTGGCAATGGCGTGGGCAGGGTTGATGCTGCGCACATCCACATCCGGGAACTGCTCCGCAATGGTGGCAAGCACCTGGGGCATGATCGAGCTGCCGCCGGTGAGGATGATATGGTCGGGCTTTTTCCCCTTCTGGCGGTCGGTGAGCGCCCGCATTTTCCTGATCGCACGGTCAATCAGGGGACGGGTCATCTCCTCGAACTGCGCTCGTGTCAGTTCGCCTTCCACCACATTCCCCCGCAGCTCCAGCGACCAGTAGCAGATATCGGTCTCGGAAAGCTCCTCCTTGATGCTGCGTGCCTCACGGCGGAAATAGGCCTCATTCTGGGGGGTAAGCTCCTCATCGGGGAACTCGTTCCGGTACTGTTCGATGAGCCATTTGGCAACCGCCTCGTCCCAGTCATCGCCGCCGAGTGCAGGGTCGCCCTCCTGGTCGAGCACCTCATACGGCACCTTTGTTTCGTCATCATTCGACCGCACCCAGGCAGCATCGAAGGTACCGCCGCCGAGGTCAAAGACGAGGATGTCCTCGTTCTTCTTATTGCGGGCGCCGAAGTATTCCACCGCCGCCGCAACCGGCTCCGGGAACATCGTGCGCACGGTGATGTGGGTGCCGTTGGGCATCTCAATGGAGGAGACAGCCTCCTGGATGAGGTTCTTCTGCGGCTCCGAGAAGCCGACAGGCACGGTGACAACGGCCTCAATCCGGAAGTCCTCCGCAAAGTCAATCTGGTAATTCTCCTTTGCCACCTTGACCGCATCGAGCACAAGATGCCGGATGATTTCGGCAATGACATCCTTGACGGTATACGAACGGTCACCCGCCTTCAGAATCACGCCTTTCTCATTCAGGCGGCGCTTGACAGAGGTGACGACGCTGGCAGCGGTGCGGGAGTTTTCGAGCTTGCGCATGGCAATGCGGCCGAAGGCCTTCTGCTTGCCGTCATCGAAAAAGACAGACGGGATGGCATAGGTCTCCGTCACCGGAATCAGGGAGCGGATCTCATCGCCCTCCAGATAGCTGCAAAAGCTGAAGGTGGTTCCGAAATCAATACCGATCGACAGGGTTTTCTTAGGTTCCATGGTTGTTCTCCTTTGGCTCTATAAAGTCTGCCGGGAATAGACCGGCGAGGGGTAACAAATGAACGGCGGACGGCCGCTGCGCAAGCGGTTGCGGGCACATTTCCGCACGCTACCACCACATTTGCAACAGTCAATTCCATTTTACCACATTCCCCCCCAAAAGTCAAGCCAGGCCCGGAGCCCCCGCTGGCGATTTGCTTCGAGGATTACGGTGCACTGCTTTGCCGCCCGCTTGCTCCCAATGCTTCGCAAAGGTCGCAAAGCTGAGCAATTTAGCACATCGCCGCCCTACGGCGGCTCCTGCGCAGTTTTCTGGGGTTTCGCTGGACGGTGCAGCGTATTTTCTTTCCACCGCCAAACCCGCAGCGAGCGAAGCGATGCTGCCCAATCCTGCGGCGAGCGAGCGATGCTGCCCCAAACCCCCCGTGGGGAGCGAGCGCAGCGATGCGACAAGCCGACCCTCATCTGTTAGGCTGCCCATGCCCCGAACCGCACCCGGTACCATCTATTCCGCCGCCGCTCCGCAAGGAGCGGTCGCAGCGGAAGCTGGTTTACCAAAAATCAGGATGCCCAAAAGCAGGTGCAGGGTGCAACCCTGCCGCCGGGGAGTCCAGAGGGCGGCGGCGTTGCCGCCCTCTGGGCAGGGGGAGCGGTGCACCCGCTCCAAAAATAGCCCTGTGCAGGGGGCTGCAAGCCCCCCAAAAAAGCCCCGGCACCGCCCGTCCGGGCAGCAGGGGGGCTGCAAGCCCCCAAAAACCGCCCCGCCCTACTCCACCAATTCCCGCAGCTTAGCGATTTCGAGGCGTTCCTCCTTCGTGACAAAGCCATCGCTGAGCGACATAATCGTGCAGGAGAGGGAGACTAATTCCCGGAAAGCGCCGGCAAGGCGGGGATTGATGCCGTGCAGGAGCTTTACGCTGTCGGTGATGGATTTCTCGGCGGAGCGGCTGCGAAGGCGGTCTTCAAGCCCTTCAAGCGCCTGGTCGAGCTCCGGCCGGGTGTAGGTAAAGCCGAAGAACTCATTGAGGTAGTCCACTTCCTTTTGCGCAACCCAGCCGTCAGCAGTGATGATGCGCAGAATCAGGATGAGCAGCTCCCGGGTATAATAAGCGCCCATATCACCGAGATTCTGTGTACTCCAGTTGCCCTCCTCCTGAACGGCATCGCAGCCGATGAGGAAGCGCTCGTATTTGAGCTTGAAGCTTTCGGCATATTCCTGGATGGTATGCATAGACAATCGCCTCCGATAGCAGGCAGTGCCGGCGCAGTTTTGCAGGCATTCCGGGGTCAGCACGCCTTAGATTCTGCTATCATTATAGCATAATCTGCCGGCATGTGTCAACAATCTCCGGGAGTTTCCTCATCCTCCCGGAACCGGTTCACAACGGAGAGGTAGTCCTCCATCGTGTCAATGCCTGTATCCGCTACAGGAGTCGGGTGGAGCTTGCGCTGTGCTTCCCAGTGTTTCACAGCAAAATACCAGTCACCGCTGCGCTGCCGTTCCTGGTTATAAGCCAGAAAATGCGCTGCCTCTGTCTCATTCCAATGATAGCCGAGCGACTGCGCCAGCCGCATTGCCTCCTGAACCGAAAAAACCTGCGCTTGTGGTGTGGTGTGTGTGTGCTTGGGCGCAGCCTGCACAGACTCAGGAACACAATCACACACACTCACAGTATCAGTATCATTCACAGTATCACTATCACTATCAGTAACAGTATCAGTTTCAGTTTCAGTATCAGTATCAGTATCATGCAGCTTTTGCTGGCAATTGGCAGCTTTGGCTTTTCCGCCCCTGCGGGCAGCGTTTCTGCGCTTCTCGCAGATCTCCTCATATCTGACGGCATCCCGTTTCATCTGGGCGATGATGATGCTGTAGAGCATCTGGAGCATGCCGTCGTCGAAGCAGCCTTCCTCGCCGGTGCGGGCGAATGCGAGCATAGCCTTGAACA
>JAFXOO010000032.1 GCA_017528675.1 Oscillospiraceae bacterium
CACAAAGCCCGCCTGACGGCTTGGCGGCACATCTGCTTGCATCTTTTCCGTCATCTTGCACAGAAATTCCTTGCTGGGCGCCAGCCCAGCGGCGTCATTTCTATACAATCTGACGAAAAATCTGGCTGCGCATCTGCACCACCAGTTCTGTGCGGTGTTGCCTAAAGGGACATTTCTCCCCGTTTCATTTCAGTGTAAAGGAGTTTTGACAATGGCAAAGATTGTTGTCCTGGGTGCCGGTGCATTTGGTCTGGCACTGGCAAATACCTGCATTGACGCAGGCCATGATGTCACCGTCTGGTCTGCTTTTGCACCGGAGCTGGAGGAGCTGTGCACGAAGCACGAATCCTCGAAGCTTCCGGGCGTAAAGATCTCGGAGCAGATCTGCCTCTCGGATGATCTGCACTGCCTGGATGATGCGGATGTGGCAATCATCGGCATTCCCTCGTCCTTTGTCCGCAGCGTGGCAAAGCAGATTTCTCCCTATCTCCGGGAAAAAACCGTTCTCGTGGACACCTCCAAGGGCATTGAGGCGGAAACCTTCAAGCGCATGAGCGAGGTCATCGGGGAGGAGTGCCCGCATAACCCTGTTGTGGCGCTGACAGGCCCTTCCCATGCGGAGGAGCTGTCTCTCGGCATTCCGACAACTGTCGCAGTTGCCTGCGAGGATGTGCAGTATGCGGAGTATATCCAGGATATTTTCACGACCTCGACCTTCCGCCTGTACGTCAATACAGATGTGATCGGCTGTGAGCTGGGCGGTGCGATGAAGAACGTCATTGCGCTGGCATGCGGCATCAGTGACGGTCTGGGCTATGGCGACAACACCAAGGCGGCGCTCATGACCCGTGGTATCCACGAGATCACGCAGCTTGGCCTTGCAATGGGCGCAGAGCTTGACACGTTCAGCGGACTGACCGGCATCGGTGACCTGATTGTGACCTGCACGAGTGTCCACAGCCGGAACCGCCGTGCGGGCATGCTCATCGGCCAGGGCGTTTCTCCGGAGGAGGCTGTCCGCCAGGTCGGCACTGTTGAGGGCTATTTCTGCTGCCGGGTGGCAGCGGAGCTGGCAAAGAAAATGGGCGCCTGCATGCCGATCACAGCGGAGCTGTACCGGATTCTGTTCGAGCAGGGCGACGTCCGGGAGTCCCTGCACAAGCTCATGGGCAGGCCGAACCGTCATGAATGCGAGCATTACACCACGCTTGACGAGCTCAGCGGGCACCATTCCGCCGCCGGCGGGGATGACTGATATGGCAAAGATCACCTGGAAGGGCGGCGCACTGCTGGCACCTGTGCCGCCTGCACTCGTCACCTGCGGCACGATGGAGGCAGCGAATGTCCTGACAATCGGCTGGACGGGCATTGTGTGCACGCATCCGGCGATGACCTACATTTCCGTGCGTCCGTCACGGCATTCCTACGGGATTATTGAGCAGTCGGGGGAATTTGTCATCAATCTGCCGACCTCAGCAATGGCAAAGGCGGTGGATTTCTGCGGGATGCGCTCCGGTGCCAGGCTGGACAAGCTGGCAAAATGCCGGCTGACGCCGATGCCTGCGCAGACCGTTGCGGCACCGCTGATCGCGGAATGTCCGGTGAGCCTGGAATGCAGGGTTGTGGACAAGCGCCCGCTCGGCTCGCACACGATGTTCCTGGCAGAGATCACTGCCGTGCAGGTGGAGGAGCGCTTTGTGGACAGCAAGGGCAAGCTCAATCTCCAGCAGGCAGGCCTGCTCGCCTATGCCCACGGGGAATACTTTGCACTCGGCCGGAAATGCGGCGATTTCGGCTTTTCTGTACGGAAGAAGAAGCGGAAGTAGGGCGGGCGTTTTTGTCGGCTTGGCGCCGACTCAGGGGGCTTTGCCCCCTAACCCCCCAGCGGGGCTCTGCCCCTGCACCCCGGCAGGGCGGTGACCGCCCTGCACCCGCAGGTTTTTAGTTCTGTCAAAAATGAAAAATGATCGTTTTTTGCTCAAGGCAACACCGCACAGAGCTGGTGGTGCAGATGCGCAGCCAGATTTTTCGTCAGATTGTATAGAAATGACGCCGCTGGGCTGGCGCCCAGCAAGGAATTTCTGTGCAAGATGACGGAAAAGATGCAAGCAGATGTGCC
>JAFXOO010000332.1 GCA_017528675.1 Oscillospiraceae bacterium
GGCAAGGTAGATGCCCTCATTGTAGGTGATGTCCTTGGTGTAGTAGACATTCGTGACATTGTTGTCAAGGTGGGAGGCGTATTCAGCCAGCTCCGAGGACATGCGGCCGGCTATGGCTTCCTTGTCGGCCACGGCGCCGATGAATTCGCCGTCTACATATACGCCGTAGGCATCCTCCAGATCCGAGTGTGAGCTGGAAAGCAGCCGGTCGGCAATGGAGCGGGGAGAGACATACTGGTCATTTTCCGAGACGATTTTCAGCGTGTAGACCGGGTTGAAGCTCAGATTGACTTCACCGCCGGCAAGCGAAACACGTTTGCGGACTTCCTCCTGTGCTGCGGCGAAATCCTTCTCGTCCTTGATGATGCCGAGCTCCTCGCCGTTGACCCTGACGCTCAGGGCGTAGTCCAGACCTGTGCCGTAGCTGACAATGCCGATCAGAAACAGTACGGAGAGCAAAGGCAGGACATAGTTGAAGCCTGTGCGCAGGACGCCGTGTTCTCCGAAGATAAAGCTGCCGAGAAACCGGAGCAGCGTCAGTGTGAACTGTCCGGGATCCTTCTTCCTGGCACGCTGCATCTCCCGCAGCTTTTCCTGTGCCGGGCGGTTGTGTTCCAGAAAGGCATAGCGGGTATTTTGCCAGAGCATGACAAAAAAACGTTTTGCCTGCTGGAGTGTATAGCAAAGCATCCGCCAGATGCCGCCGAGCATGTGCCGGACGGCAGCGGCCGTGCCGAGTATACTGTGCAGTACCATCATGCCGAGCCGCACAAGTGCTTCTGACGGGCTCCGCTGATCGGTGCGGGGGTCGGGATTGTTCCGGCGTGCCATGATGACGCCCCTTTCTGTAGCCGAATTGTGAGCGCAAAGGCTCATACACTATCAGTATATCATATTTTCCGGAAAAAATCAACCGCCTTCAAGGAAAAAGCAGATTTTACCCGGACAACGCCCGGAGCTGCTGCCTGCTGTGGAATTCCGGAGACACGCAGAAACGGTTTTTTTCGGGTATTCTGCGCATACTGTTACTGCGGCAGTTTTACCGCAGAAATGAGGGATATCATGAAAAGAATTCTGAGCATCCTGCTCGGACTTGGCATGCTGACATCGCTTCCTGCTCATGCGGAGCATGCCATCGGCTATGGGCAGGGAACCCAGACGGATGAGAATCATGTGCCGCTCGGAGCGCTGGACTTTGATGCGCAGTACCGGCAGTACGATGCCTATGCGACCACGCCTGACAAGCGCCGGATTGTTCTGACGTTTGACCAGGGATATGAAAACGGATACACGGACGACATCCTTGATACACTTGCAGAGAAGCACGCCACGGCGATCTTTTTCCTGACCGGAGACTACGCCAGACGGGAGCCGGAGCTTGTGCGGCGGATGATCGGGGAGGGGCACATGCTGGGCAACCACGGAATGACGCATGCATCCATGCCCCATCTGAGCCATGATGAGGCGGTGCAGGAGCTGATGGAGCTGCACGAATATGTGATTGAACAGTACAGCTATCCGATGCAGTACTTCCGGTGCCCCTGCGGGGAGTATTCCGAGGAGACACTCCGGACGGTACAGGAACTTGGCTACCGGACGGTCTTCTGGAGCGGAGCGCATGTGGACTGGCTGACGGAGGAGCAGCCTGACCCGGATGCTGCCCTTGCCAAACTCGTAAGCCAGGCGCATGGCGGGGAGATTCTGCTGCTGCATTCGGTTTCCTCGACCAATGCAGCGATTCTCGGAGACCTGATCGATGCGCTGCGTGAGAAGGGGTTTTTGGTCTGATACGGCACAAAAGCGCCTGTTCTGTTTCCAGAGCAGGCGCTTCAGCTTGTCGATAAAGTCCTTTTTCTGGTGCTGGCGCACCGGTGAGCGCCCCCACCCCCAACCAATGCCAACAAATTAGAAGAATAAAACCTGCGGGTGCAGGGCGGTCACCGCCCTGCCGAGGGTGGTTTAGGAGGGGCGAGCAGCCCCTCCTGAGTCGGCGCAAGCCGACAAAAAGCTTAAGTTGTTAGCATTGCACCCCCAACCCCCTCCCCA
>JAFXOO010000333.1 GCA_017528675.1 Oscillospiraceae bacterium
CACATCTGCTTGCATCTTTTCCGTCATCTTGCACAGAAATTCCTTGCTGGGCGCCAGCCCAGCGGCGTCATTTCTATACAATCTGACGAAAAATCTGACTGCGCATCTGCACCACCAGCTCTGTGCGGTGTTGCCTAAACTGTTTTTTCTTATTATAGCACATCTCCTCTGCTTTGTCAAGGTAGCCCGTTTTTCAGAGCGATTCTGTTTATTATTTTCGTTAATATGCCTAAAAGAATCCAGCGCTGTACACAGCGCTGGATTCTGGAATCATTCTGTTCCTGCATCAGTCCCCGAAGGCCATTCTGCCGAAGTATTCCGGCCGGTGGTAATCCGGTTTTTCCGTTTCTACCGGCTGCCATGCAAGATAGTGGCTCTGCACGGTCTTGTCACCGCACTTATAGAAGTTGGCAAGCAGAACGCCGTCAAATTCATACTCCGGGATGAAATACCGGAAGTAATCGAGCGGAACTGTGTAGTACACCTCCCAGCCATCCTCTGTTCTGCCGGTGCGGATGTCGAAATAGCTGGTAATATCGCCTCTGACCAGCGAGAACCGCTCCGATCTTGACGCCCCGTACTGCATGCAGACACAGCCGTTCGGGTTGATCTCGATATTGAAATACTTGTCCCAGCCCTCCGGCATGAAGAAGAATTCCAGGCAGCTATCCTGGTAAACAGGCGAGAGCGGCTCAGTGTTTTCCGCCCGGATCTCCTGCTCCACAGCACGCAGATGCACATACAAATGCTCACTGTCATAACAAAGCTGTCCCTCCGCACGGACGCCGGCATCCTCTTTCCAGAGCACCTGGTCAATCGGAAGCACCGGAACGCTGCCCCAGTCAATTTCGCCGTCCGTCCTGACAATCGTATAGTCCGCCTGCACCGGTTCCGGCGCAGTGGTCTCCGCCTCTGTGGGCACAGCTTCCTCTGTCAGGGCAGACTCCTCCTGGGAGCTTTCCTCCTCAGCCGTCTCCGTCCCGGCGGTCGCTTCCGTCACCGGCACTGTCTCCGTTTCCGCAGCGGAGGCACTTTCCACCACCTCCGCCGAGGCGGCATCCTCGTCGCATCCGGCTGCTGTCAATGCAGCCGCCAGTGCCGTCACACAAAGCAGCATTCTCCATGCTGTACAAATCTTCATACGCTTCTCCTCATTCCATCAAAGTCACAATATCATTCTCGCAAGACGCCGTCCCCCGCTGAACCGCCAGCGCAAGACCCTCTGCAACAGCCTGCTCCACCAGCGGTGTCACACGGGCAAAGCCCATGAGCTTCGCTGTCTCCCGGATGAGATCAGCCTTCGGGCTGCTCACCTCGCTGCGCAGCAGGCAGGACAACGCACCGCACAGCTCCTCCGTGCAGATATCGTCAATGGCACGCTTTTCTGAACCGTTGCGGAATGTCTCATAGCACACCGGGTCCTGCTCTGCCTTCCACAGGAACACCTGCCCACGGGATTCTGTTTTCTTCGGCTCCGTCTTTTGCAGCGCCGCCTCAAAAATCTGTTCGATGCGGGAACCGCTGCGGGTGATGCCATACGCCGCAATGACCTTCCGGAGCACTGCCTTCTTGCTGACCGGCGCCTCTGCTTCGATGACACGGCCGATCATCTCCGCAATCTTCCTGAGCGAAGCCGGCTTCTGATAGTCCTCCGATGTACCGGCATCCGGCAGTATACAAGGCGTATACGGCTGTGCCAGCTCTGCAGGTGTCGGGACATGCTCTTTCTCAAAGTCATTGGCACTGTACACCGCAGGCTTTGGTGCCTCGGTACGGACGGCATCCGGCGTACCGGCAGCAGCATCCTCCACCGCCTTTCTGATGCGCTCAATCACACGTTCCTTATTGTCGAGCCAGTCGAGAATGTGCACGCTGCACAGATTCCAGCCCAGTCCCCGCAGTACAGACGGCTGTGACAGCAGGCGGTCACGGGCGGTCGAGGTATGCCAGTTGGTGCTGCTGTCGCAGAGCAGTCCGAGGATAAAGCGCCCCGGATCCGCCGGATCCACGATTGCCGCATCAACCCGGAAGCCCGAACAGCCGATGCCGCACTTGACAGTATAGCCATACTTTGCCAGTTCATCCCGGACAAGCTCTGCAAAGGCATCATTCCGGTACACATCCGCACCGGCGCCCCTGGTGAGTGCAGAAGTCCCCCGCTCGGCAAACTCAAGGAATGCCCTAAGCTGCGCCACGCCCTCGGAGCGTGTACGGGACAGGTCGATCTGGTCCGGGCGGATGACCGAGAACACCTTCATCTCCTTGCGGGCACGGGACACGGCAACATTGAGCCGCCGCCAGCCGCCGTCCTGGTTCACCGGTCCGAAGTTCATCGAAACCTGACCGTTCTGGTCGGGGCCGTAGCCGATGGAGAACAGGATCACATCCCGCTCATCGCCCTGTACATTTTCAAGATTCTTGATGATGATCGGCTCATACATCTGGTCAGCCCAGACTTCAAGCTGCGGATTCCGGACATATGCCTCTGTCAGCAGGTCATCCACAAGATTCTGCTGCACGACGCTGAATGTGACAACGCCGATGGAATCCTGACGGAGCTTCTCATCCGAAAGCCGGCGCACAATCTCCGCCACAACAGCCTCTGCCTCAGCACGGTTCTGTCTGGTCTTGCTCTTGTCATAGAAGCCCTCGACGGGCACACGGGTCACCTTGCGCACCTGGTCATCCGGCGACGGGAAGGTCAGCAGCTTGTTTTCATAGAATTTTGCATTGCTGAAGGCAATCAGGCTCTCATGCCGTGAACGGTAATGCCACAGCAGATGCATCGAAGGCATTGACAGTGCAAGACAGTCATCC
>JAFXOO010000334.1 GCA_017528675.1 Oscillospiraceae bacterium
GGCGCAGATTATGTCATTTCTGCTCAGACACAGGACAAGGAGTATCTGATGCTC
The DNA here is from genome assembly GCA_017528675.1 of Oscillospiraceae bacterium. Taxonomy (GTDB): domain Bacteria; phylum Bacillota; class Clostridia; order Oscillospirales; family Ruminococcaceae; genus UBA3855. The sequence continues at coordinate 55 of JAFXOO010000334.1, forward strand.
TATGATTCCATCATCAGGAAAGGAATTGATGCAGATGGACAGTAAGCTGCAAACAGTGTGCGAGAATTATGCCCGCATACGGGACAATATTGCCGAGGCGGCAGTGAAAAGCGGCCGCAGTCCGGAGGATATCGTCTTTATGGCGGTGACCAAGACCGTGGCGCCGGAGCTTGTCAATGCGGCGATTGACTGTGGCATTTCGCTCCTCGGTGAAAACCGTGTGCAGGAGTGGCAGTCCAAGAAGGATGCCTACCGTCCGGGCGTGCCGGTGGATTTCATCGGGGCGCTTCAGGCGAATAAGGTCAAGTACCTGATCGGCCAGATCCGGCTCATTCATTCGGTGGATCGCATGTCCCTGGCGCAGGAAATCGAAAAGCAGGCGGCCAGGCACGATATGACCCAGGATATTCTGCTGGAGGTCAATATCGGCGGCGAGGAGACCAAGAGCGGTGCAGCTCCCTCCGAAATCCCGGCGCTGCTTGCGCAGATCAGCGCACTCCCGCATGTACATGTGTGCGGTCTGATGACCATTCCGCCGCCGACAACGGATACCCGGTATCTGGAGGCAATGCAGGAGCTGTTCCTGAAAACAGGGGAAATTCCCGGTGCGGATATGCGCATTCTTTCAATGGGCATGTCGGATGACTATGCGGATGCAATCCGCTTCGGCTCGAATCTTGTGAGAGTTGGTTCTGCGCTGTTCGGCGCAAGGACTTACCGATAAATTACAAATCCCGGGTGTCCGCATGCACCCCTCATACCCCCAAAGTTCGATCATGCGGAGAATAGGAGAATACCATGGAAATTTTCAAGAATGTGAAAGAGTTCTTCTTCCCCTCGGATATGCCGGAAGGCGGTTCTTCTGCACCGAATCCGGACGTAGCGGTGGCACCGCACCACGGTATCGAGGAGATGGAGCCCCCCAGAGAGCCGGGTTCCAACATTGTCAATATCCAGGCAACTGCACAGCTCCAGGTGGTTCTCGTAAAGCCTGAGGTCTTCACGGATGCCAAGGCCATTGCCGATCATCTGATCGCCCGCAAGACCGTTGTCCTGAACCTTGAGACAGCTTCTCCGGAGAACAGACGCCGCATCATCGACTTTCTCGTCGGCGTATCCTATGCCATCAGCGGCAGCCTGAAGCCCGTTGCAAACCTGACCTATATCATCACTCCGTACAATGTCGGCTTCATTGGCGACGATCTGGCTGCTGAGCTGGAAAACAACGGCGTGATTATCTGACACAGTGCAGCAGCAGGAGGCTGACCGCATTCTCATCGCCCATGTGGAGGACATGGTGCGGCGGGGTGCGTGGCGCAGCTTTACGGCATTTCTGGACATGCGGCAGTATACTCTGGTCAGGGCGGGCCTGCGTGAGGGGAGCTATCGCTTTTTCGGCGGCTACCCGGATGCGCAGCGGGGCATCCTCTGCATTCATCCGGAGGATATGCCCCCGGAGGATGAGGAGTACCCCATCACCTGCCTGACCTTTACCTTCCCGGAGGCGTATCCGATCACACACCGGGATGTCCTCGGCAGTCTCATGGCACAGCAGGTGCAGCGGGACACGGTGGGGGATATTCTCGTGAAGCCGGGCTTTGTGCAGTGCTTTGTGACGGGCGCAGCGGCTTCGGTGGGGCTCGGACTGACGAAGATCGGCAGAGTCGGGGTGAAGGTGACGGATACCGAGCCGTTTTCCGGCGATTTTTCGCAGGAGACCAGAGAGATCACCGGCACTGTCTCAACGCCGAGACTGGATGCGGTGCTCCGTACAGCCCTGAACCGGGGACGGGGTCAGTGCCTCGAAATGATCCATGCGGGACTTGTGAGCCTGAATTATCTCGAATGTACTGAGCCGTCAAAGCTCCTCACAGCGGGGGATGTGTTCTCGGTGCGGGGACATGGGAAGTTTGCCGTCAGAGAGATCGGCGCCATGACGAAAAAGGGCCGGCTGCATATTATAATAGAGCAATTTTTATAATGAACCATAAAAAATTATAAGAGGTGAAAGGAACATGTTGACAGCAAAAGATATCAGAGAGAAGCGGTTTGAGAAGGCATCCTGGGGCTATCGCCCGGAGGATATTGACGAGTTCCTCGGTCAGATCGAGGCAACGCTCCAGGAATACGAGAATGAGCGTGAGGACTCCAACCACAAGATCACCGTTCTCGCTGAGAAGGTTCGTGAGTACATGAAGGACGAGGAGGCCATCAAGGATGCCCTGCTCGGCGCACAGAAGGAAGGCCGCCGCATCGTTGCGGAGGCAACCGAGAAGGCTGACCAGATCATCGGCAAGGCCAAGGAAGAAGCCGCTGCATTGCTGGATGAGACTACCCGCCAGCATGAGGCAATGCTTGAGCGTCACCATGCCGAGATTACCAAGGAGCAGGATGCCCTCGCAGAAGCAAGAAGACTGGTGGCAGAGTTCAAGCGCAGCCTGTTTGATATGTACAAGGGTCATCTTGAGATGATCTCTGCACTGCCGGAGACCGATGACGATTTCCCGGCAACCCAGCAGGAGCTTCCGCCTCCGCCGGCACCGGCAGTCCAGGAGGACGGCACTGCGGGCGCTTATGCAGCACGCTTCGGTGACATCGACAATGAGCCGGTGGATCTGAACAAGTAATCTGCTGAACACCAACGCTGCCCCGGAGAATACCGGGGTGCGTTTTTCGCACGGAATGCCGTGCACTGACACCAATTTCGGAAAGGGGAAACACCACCCATGGCACAGGATTTCAAGAATACCATGAACATGCCGCAGACCGATTTCCCGATGCGGGGCAATCTGCCCAAAAGGGAACCGGATATCCTGGCAAAGTGGGAGACCGAGCGTCTCTATGATCTGATGATGCAGAAGAACGCTGGCAAGCCCTCGTTCATGTTCCACGATGGCCCGCCCTACGCAAACGGCACCATCCACATCGGTACGGCACTCAATAAGGTGCTGAAGGATTTCATCGTCAAGCAGAAGAATATGACAGGCTATTATGCCCCCTATGTCCCCGGCTGGGATACCCACGGACTGCCGATCGAGCTTAAGGCGCTCAAGGAAATGGGCGTGGAGAACGGCGCCATTTCGCCGGTTGAGCTGCGCAAGGCGTGCAAGGATTTTGCACTGACCCATGTGGAGCACCAGAAGCAGCAGTTCAAGCGTCTGGGTTCCATCGGTGACTACGACCACCCCTATCTGACGCTGCGTCCGGAGTACGAAGCCCGTCAGATCGAGGTATTCGGCAAGATGATGAAGGACGGCTATCTCTATAAGGGTCTCAAGCCTGTGTACTGGTGCCCGGACTGCAATACCGCACTTGCTGAGGCGGAGATTGAGTACGAGAACGACCCCTGCCGCTCTATCTACGTCAAGTTCCGTGTCACGGATGACAAGGGCATGTTCACAAAGCTGGGTCTTGATCTGAACAAGGTGTTCTTCGTGATCTGGACGACCACGACCTGGACCATTCCGGGCAACCTGGCGATCTGCCTCGGGCCGGAGTACAACTACACCCTCGTGCAGGTCGGTGACGAGTACTATGTCATGGCCGATGAGCTCGTCAAGGGCGTGATGGAGACTGCCGGCATCAAGGACTATACCACCGACCACATCTTCACCGGCGCAGAGCTGGAGGGCATGAAGACGAAGCATCCACTGTATGACAGACCGTCCCCGATCATCGTGGGCGACCATGTCACACTCGAAAGCGGTACCGGCTGCGTGCATACCGCTCCCGGCTACGGCGTGGAGGACTTTGAGGTCTGCAAGAATTATGAGGATATCGGCATCATTGTCTGCGTGGATTCCAAGGGCTACCAGACGGCGGAGGCAGGCGAGTTTGAAGGCCTGAACACCGACGAAGCCAACAAGAAGATTGCCGAGCGCCTGGTTGAGGAGGGCGCTATGCTGGCGATGCAGAACATCGTCCACCAGTATCCGCACTGCTGGCGCTGCCATTCCCCGATCATCTACCGTGCGACCGAGCAGTGGTTCTGCTCCATCAACGGCTTCAAGGATGCCGCCATCAAGGCAATTGAGGATGTCCAGTGGATCCCCGGATGGGGCGAGGACAGAATCAAGGGCATGGTGCGTGACCGCAGCGACTGGTGCATCTCCCGCCAGAGAACCTGGGGTGTTCCGATTCCGGTTGTCTACTGCAAGGACTGCCACAAGCCCATCGTAACCGATGAGACCATCAGGAGCATTGCCGATGTCTTCCGTAAGGAGGGCTCCGATGCATGGTGGACCAAGGATGTGACCGAACTCATCCCGGCAGACACCAGGTGCGAATGCGGCGGCACAGAATTCACCAAGGAATATGATATCATGGACGTCTGGTTTGATTCCGGCGTTTCCCATACGGCAGTGCTCGACAACTACGACGAGCTGACCTGGCCGGCTGACCTCTATCTTGAGGGCGCCGATCAGTACAGAGGATGGTTCCAGTCCTCGCTGCTGACCTCCGTTGTCTACAAGGGCACGGCGCCGTACAAGGCTGTCTGCACCCACGGCTGGGTCGTTGACGGCGAAGGCAAGGCCATGCACAAGTCCCTCGGCAACGGCATCGCTCCGGAGGAGATCATCGAACAGTACGGCGGCGATATTCTCCGCCTGTGGGTGGCTTCTTCCGATTATCACAGCGATATCCGCATTTCCAAGGATATCCTGAGCCAGCTCTCTGACCAGTACCGCAAGATCCGCAATACTGCCAAGTTCATTCTCGGCAATTTCAGCGACGGCGAGACGGTCTTTGATCCGGAACGTGACAGCGTATCCCTTGATAAGCTGGAGGAGCTCGACAAGTGGATTCTCATGCGCCTCGACGAGCTGACCGACAAGGTCAACGAGGGCTATGCTGCGTATGATTTCCACATTGTCTTCAAGGCAATCCACAATTTCTGCACGGTAGACCTCTCCAGCTTCTACCTCGACATCGTCAAGGACAGACTCTACTGCGAGAAGGTCGATGCACCGACCCGCCGTGCCGCACAGACTGCCATGTACCTCATCCTCGACAGCATCACCCGCATGGTAGCGCCCATCCTGAGCTTTACCGGCGAGGAGATCTGGCAGAATCTGCCGCATAAGTCCGGCGACGACGCAAGAAGCGTGTTCCTGAACCAGTTCAACGCCAAGACCGGTGTGACCGGCGATGCTGCCTTCACGGCAAAGTGGGACGAGATCTACGCCATCCGTGAGGCTGTCAACAAGGCACTTGAGGAGAAGCGCAACGAGAAGCTCATCGGTAAGCCGCTCGATGCCAAGGTCATCCTGACCGTTGCAGACGAGCAGACCGCTGAGCGCCTGCGCAGCTACACCGAGCTCAAGGATGTGTGCATTGTCTCCGCCTTTGAGATCGCATCCGGCGATGTCACCAGCGAGACCGGCTATGACGTTGCCATTGAGAAGGCGCCCGGCCAGAAGTGCGAGCGCTGCTGGTGCTATTCCGAGGAGGTCGGCAAGATCGCACTGCATCCGACCCTCTGCAAGCGCTGCGCTGAAGTGATCGGCTAATATTCAGTATGCTTACGGCGGCTTGCCGTCCGGTGGGACGGTGAGCCGCATTCTTTCTGAGAGGAGGAACCATGCTCATCATCGCTTGTCTGTGCATCCTTGCCATTGCGGGCATCGACCAGCTCATCAAGGCATGGATCACTGCAAATTTCCAGCTATATGAAGAACGGCCGTTTTTACAGATCGGCAGCCTCGACATCCTGCATCTGAGGTATATTGAGAACACCGGCTCCGCTTTTTCGAGCTTTTCCGGCCAGCGGGTGCTGCTGCTGACGGTGACGGGGATTGCGATGGCGGTCTGCATTTTTCTGCTCGTGCGCTATGCGCTCAGGGGCAGGCCGCTGCTGTTCTGGAGCCTGACCATGATTATCGGCGGCGGCATCGGGAACATGATCGACCGCATTTTTCACAGCGGTGCCGTGGTGGATTATCTCGATTTGCAGCTTTTCCGCTTTGCGGTGTTCAATTTTGCGGACTGCTTTGTGACGGTCGGCACAGCGCTGCTGTTTGTGTATATCCTGTTCTTCATGGACAAAAAGAAGCCAGCTCCCGGAGATGCGCCGCAGGAGGAAACACCGCAGGAGGATTCCCATGACGAGGCATGAGCTGATCTTTCCGGCGGAAGCAGAGGGCACCAGACTTGACAAATGGGCGGCCTCGCTGGAACTCGACCTGACACGCTGTGCCGTGCAGGGGCTGATTGCAGGCGGTCATGTGCTCGTGGACGGCAAGACTGTCCCCAAGAACTGCCGCCCGAAGGCCGGCGCCGCCATCGTGATCGAGGTGCCGCCGCCGGAGGAGATCGAGATCATCCCGCAGGATATTCCCCTTGACATTGTCTATGAGGATGAGGATCTGCTGGTGGTGAACAAGCCGAAGGGCATGGTGGTGCACCCGGCTGCGGGAAATTATGACGAAACGCTCGTCAATGCGCTGATGTTCCACTGCAAGGGGAGCCTTTCCGGCATCAACGGCGTGATCCGGCCGGGTATTGTCCACCGGATTGACAAGAATACCTCCGGGCTGCTGATCGTGGCAAAGAACGACACCGCCCACCAGGGACTTGCTGCCCAGATCAAGGCACATTCCTTCACGAGGGAATATGAGGCGATTGCCGTCGGGCATTTCCGGGAGGAGACCGGCACCATTGATGCGCCCATCGGCAGGCATCCGGTGGACCGGAAGAAAATGTGCGTGACCGACCGCAATTCCAAGCCCGCTGTGACGCATTTCACAGTCCTGCGGCAGTTCCGGGAAACGGCGTACCTGCGGCTGCGGCTTGAAACCGGACGCACCCACCAGATCCGTGTGCATCTGTCGTACATCGGGCACCCGATCTACGGCGATGATGTCTACGGCAAGGCCGTCAAGGGCACGCAGGGACAATGCCTGCATGCCCGGAAAATCGGCTTTATCCACCCTGTCACCGGGGCGTATCTCGAATTTGAACGGGAGGCACCGCCCTATTTCCAGAAGCTGCTGCAAAGAATGGAGAATCAGCATGTTTGAAAATCCCGCAAAAGTATGCATCATCACAGACCTCGACGGCACCTTCCTGCCGAAAAGCAAGGTGCCGCTCCCGCAGGATCTTGCCGCCGTGCGCAGATTTGAGGCAGCCGGCGGGCTGTTTACCATCGCCACCGGCCGTACCGTACAGGCGTCCCGGCGCTATCCGGAGGAGCTTGGCCTGAAACGGCCGATCATCACGTTCAACGGCGCTGCCATCTGGGAGCCGATCGGAGATCAGCTTCTCTATACCCACCCGCTTCCGGCGCATGCCAAGGAGATGGCAAGGAAGATTCTTGCGGACAATCCGCATGTCGGCTCTGAGGTGCTGTGTACCGATGAGACATGGGTGGTGAGCAATACCGAAACTGAGCAGGAGCATATCCGCATCTGCGGTGTTACCCCGAAATTCTGCAAGATCGAGGAGGTACCGGGCACCTGGCTCAAGGTGCTGTTTGCGATGCATACGAACGATATGCCGGACTTTATCCGCTATATCGAAGCGCATCACTACGAGGGCGTGGATTTTGTGCGCTCGGAAAAGCGCTTTTACGAGATCCTGCCGGCAGGCGTTTCCAAGGGTTCGGCATTGCAGGCGTACCGGAAGCTGCCCGGCATGGAGGGCTTCACCTTCGTGGCGGTGGGGGATTATGACAATGATATCGAGATGCTGCGGGCGGCAGATTTTGCCGTCTGCCCGCAGAATGCTGCTCCGTCTGCAAAGGCGGCTGCCGATCTTGTGCTGGAGCGTACCTGTGAGGAGGGTGCTATGGAGGAGCTGATCGACCGCATTCTTGCGCATGCAGAGAGGAGAGCCTGAAATGTTGACTGCGATTCTGATGCCGCTGGCGGCATCGCTTCTGTTTGTGACCTTTGGCATGTACTGGCTCAGCCATGTCAAAAATCCGCCGGAGGTCAGCCTTCCCGGCCCACTTGCCCGCCTTGCGCAGGGCAAGCTCACAAAGGCGGCGCTTCTGCGCATCACCGCTGTGACGGCGGGTGCCGAGATTGTGCTGTTTGTGCTGCTTGAGCTGATCCGGACGGCCTGTATGTACACCGAGGAGAGCCATGTTCCGGCGCTTGTGCTGCTTCTGACGGCAGCGCTGCCGTTTGCGTACTTCTTTGCTGCGTGCCTGATGCCGGCAAAGCGCAGTGCCGGCAGGCTGCTCAGGGCGCTGGCAGTCTATTTTGCCGTGCTGCTCTGTGCGGAGGTCTGCCTGTTCAATGCCAAGAGCTTTACCAGGGAAAAGAATGCCACCGTGATTGCGCTGGAAACGGTTACTGCGGACAACGGCGGAACCTGCACCCTGCTGGACGGTGAGTTCATCATCACCGGCGATGTGGCGCTCGAAATGACCGGTATTCCCGACGGCACACACGGCCTGATCGTGCGGATGGAGCAGGAGGAGGACATCAGCTCCCGCCTGGTGCATACCTGGCTGGACATGAAGGACGAGAACAGCCAGTATGGCTATGTGACGGCCTCGGACAAATATTCGATGTGCTATGACCGGGATACGACCTACACCATCGACCCCTACGGCAGAATCTACAGCCTGAACCTGCACATTGCCTCTGTCACATCGCCGCTCACGTTGCATGAGATCGTGGCGGTCAGTGCACTGCCGTTCCGGTTCTCGCTGCTGCGCTATCTGTTGCTGGCGATACTCGGCACACTTGTGATCGCCGTGCTGGAGCTGCGGCTCTGGGAGATCCCCTACACCCGCACCCTCCCCCAGCGGATTGTGCTCGGCGTGGTGACGGCGGTCTGCACGCTGTCGGCGTGCTGCTTCTGGGCTGTGGGCGAGGAGCTGACGGAATACCGTGACGGCCAGAGCATTTCCGGACTTGACCCCTATATCCAGACCTTTGATGCCTTCCGGAAGGGTCAGGTCTATCTGGATCTGGAGCCGGATCCTGCACTTGCCGAGCTGGAGAATGTCTATGACAACAGTGAACGCCGTGAGAAAGGCGTGCTCTATCACTGGGATACGGCCTACAAGGACGGCAGGTATTACAGCTATTTCGGCGTAACGCCTGTGCTGGTGCTGTATGAGCCGTTCTATCTGCTGACCGGCAAGCTCCCTACGGTGCCGGTCACGGTAGATGTGTTTGCAACGCTGTCGGCGCTGCTGCTGTGTCTGACGATTTTAGCGGCGGTGCGGCTGATGACCCGGCGTCCGAATTTCCTGCTGCTGGTGCTGAGCCTTCCGGTTTCTGTGGGAACGGCATCGGTCTACACCTGCTTGCAGTACACGGACAAATACTATGTGGCGGTTTCCTGCGGCATGTGCTTTGCGCTGCTGACGCTCTGGCTGGGGCTGTGGGCGTGCAGCATCCGAAAGCCGGTTCCCCGCTGCATTGTCATGGCGCTCGGAGGACTTTCGCTGGCGCTCTGTGTCGGCGCACGACCCACGATGGCGGTATCCTCGGCGGTGCTGGTGCCGTTCTTCCTGGGAATTCTGCTGCGCAGAACCAAGCCTCTCCCCGGCAGGCTGTTGCAGGCGGCATGCTTCCTGGTGCCGATGCTTGCAGGGATTGGCGGGCTGCTTGCCTATAACAGCGCACGCTTTGGCTCACCGTTTGATTTCGGTGCGGCCTACCAGCTCACCGTGAGTGATGTGCATGCCAACGGTCTGCGGCTGGGGCTGCTGCCGGCCGCACTGCGGCAGTACTTCTTCCAGTTCCCCTTCCCCCGCACCACATTCCCGTTCTTTGAGCCGATCAATTCGTCGCTGCGCTGCTATGGCCGGTATCTCTACACAGATGCGACCTATGGTGCCATGTCGATGCCGATGCTGCTGCTCGGAACGCTGCTGCTGCCAATGGCGCTGCGGAAGGGCAGCCGTCTGACGGTGTCCGGCATTTCTACACTCCAGAAGCGTGCGGCGCTGATTGTCTGCTTTGCCGTGCCGGTATTCCTTGCATGGGCAGATCTGTGTATCGGCGGCGTAAACCAGCGCTATGTCACGGACATTCTGCCGCTGCTGACGATCGGGGCGGTGATTGTGCTGCTGCGGACAACGGACGTCAGACGCCATCTCTACCGCTATGGCATCACGCTTGCGGCGCTTGGCGTGACCTTTGTCATGATCTGGCTGCTGATGATCGGGCTGCGGGACTGCGCACTGCTGCGGCACTGCCCGACGCTCTATGATGCTGCCGAGGAAGCACTTATTTTCTGGCACTGAGCGAAATCCCTTTTGCCGGATGACTGTTTTAAAAAAAGGGGACGCCCTCTCTTGCAGGGCGTCCCCTCTGTCTGTCAAAAAAGTGATTTTGCAGGGTTCGGGGCGATAGCCCCCAATGCTAACAACTTAGCAGAATAAAACCTGCGGGTGCAGGGCGGTCACCGCCCTGCCGAGGGTGGTTTAGGAGGGGCGAGCAGCCCCTCCTGAGTCGGCGCAAGCCGACAAAAAAGATGCAAGCAGATGCGCCGCCAAGCCGTCAGGCGGGCTTTGTGCGGTGCTGCCTTTATTCTTCCAGTGCGCTTTTCAGGTTTTGCAGCATCACACCGGCAATGTCGCTGGTGGAGACTTCGCCTCTGACACGGTTCTCGATCATGATGCAGAAGGCAACCGGGAAGTCCTTGTCATCCACAAAGCCCGTCAGGAGGGAATTCTCCTCCGTGCCGTTCTTCACCTGCGCTGTGCCGCTCTTGACACCGATGTCTGTGCCGGGGAGGATTTCTGCGTAGTTCTCCTTGCCGTTCCGGAGCATAATGTCCCGGATATAGGCAGCATTCCGTGCAGAGAACATCTCGCTGCCGGTTCTGGTGACGGCCTCGTTGATACGGTCACCGCCGACGGAGTTTGTGTAGGCGATCAGATAGGGCATGGTCGCACAGCCGGTCTGGTTGGCAATGGCACTCTGCCATACCATCATTTGCAGCGGGGAGACAAGCGTTGTGCCCTGCCCCATGCAGCCCCACTGGGAATCAAAATCATCCTTGTCGGAGACATCCGTTGAGGCTGTGTAGGCGCTGATACCGTTGATGTCAAGATAGCCCTGGTCGCCCTGGCCGTTGACACGGTAGCCCATGCTGCGGTAGGTTTTCTGGATATCCGCCAGTGTCCAGTCCGGATCCTCCACAAGCTGCGCAAAGAAGGGATTGCAGCTATTGGCGAAAGCATCATAGATATCCTGGGTGCCGTGACCGTCGCTGTGGTGGCACTTGATGAGCTGACTGTGGTTGTTGTTGTAGACACCCTCGCAGGAAAAACGCTTGCTGCACAGTGTCTCATAGCCCATGCTTTCGAGTGCCGCAATGGTCGTTGAGATCTTCTGGGTCGAGCCGGGAACGGTCGGGTAAAAGACCTTGCAGAGCAGGCTGCCCTCCTTCAGGGTGGACAGGTCGTTGTAGCGGTTGAGAATGTTGACGTTCGGTCTGGACAGGCAGACATAGATCTCGCCTGTCACATAGTTATACGCCACCGCACAGCCGTCCTTGCTGCCGAAGGCATCATAGACCTTCCGGTTGACGCTGTGGTCAAGGGTGGTGTGGATTGCCGCCTTGCCGTCCTTCTGCTCACCGAGCATGAAGCTGAAATTGGCAAGCTGTGCCTTGTTCTGGGAAACAAGGGTGTTGGTCATCTGGCGGGAATCATCCCCGATCAGGTTGCCGACATCCACGAAGTGGTCGCCGCCGTAGTCCTCGGCGGTGGCGTGCGGGTCAAACAGTACATCACCGGTGCGGTCATATACGCAGCCGAGCGAGGCAGAGCTTGCGTGCGAGATATAGAATCCGGAATCACGCTGCAACCGGTAGATCAGGTACCCGAACCCGATCAGGAAAATCAGCAGCATAATGGTGATGAGATGCTGCCCTCTGCGGATACTTTTCATACCTTCGGCCTCCTGTTCTGCGGGGTGTTGCCGAGCGATTTTCTGCTGTTCTTCTTATGCAGGAAGGGGAGCGACGGCAGCTCGGCAGCGGCATCCTCCCGCAGCTTCTCCGCCTTGTGCCGGAACAGCGGTGACTGACCTGCCTTGAGCATACCCACCATGAACCCGCAGGTCACCAGCGAGCTGCCGCCCTGCGAGATGAAGGGCAGCGTCACACCCGTGAACGGAATCAGATTGCAGGAGCCGAAGATGTTCAGCGACATCTGGGCAACGAAGGCAGCGACAATACCGGCGGTCATTGTGGCGTGGTAATAGCTTTTGGGCGGGTTCATGAGGACGGTGGTGAGCATGATGAGCACAATCAGCACGGCAATGCCGGCATACAGCAGCCCCCACTCCTCACAGATGGTCGAGAATACAATGTCGGATTCATAGGCGAATACCTTGTGGAGATTCCCCTGCCCCGGTCCGAGGCCGAGCCAGCCGCCCCTTGCGATGCCGATGAGCGCCTGACACTGCTGGTAGCCGGAGCCGTACTGGTCTGCCCAGATATCCACATGCAGACGCTCCTGTACATAGGCAGGCGCCAGCTTCCATGCGGCAAGCAGCACCAGCACGCCGCAGACTGCGGCAACGGCAATCCAGGTCTTGGAGATCTTGGCTCTCGGATAGCAGAAACGGCACACCACGGCGCATGCAAAGACCGCCGCAAAGGTCGGCAGACTGCCCAGGTCACGGCACCACCATTGCAGACCGAAGATGACGAGCGTCGCCCCCAGCACGCAGAGCGTGTCCGGCGAGACATAGAAGAACGTGACCTTGATCTTTTTGTGCAGCTCGACGATGGATGCCGCACAGACCAGGATATAGCAGGGCTTGATGAATTCCGATGGCTGGATGGAGAAGCCCTTGAAGGTGATCCACATGCTGCGTCCGCCCGTAAAGAGCAGAATGCAGGCGATGAGAATGCCGATGACGAGGTAGATGTACTTCTTCTGGTGGCGGATCCACTCGTGGTTGCGGGTCAGCAGGAAGCCGATTTCGCAGGAAATCAGCGATGCCACACAGGTGATGAGAAACTTGACGGAAAGATGCACGCCCCCGAAGCAGGACTGGAAAATCAGGCTCATGTTCAGGATGCCGAGCAGCATCAGGTCAAGCGTATAGGTCATCTGGCGGTAGCAGAGCGATGCGATGATGCCCACAAGGTCGAGGCCGAGCACCGCACAGGCGAGCATAATGAGGTCTTTCGGGGATTCGTAATTGCCCCGCACCAGCACGATGCCGAGCATGGAGGCGTGCGTCAGCAGCAGCAGCGACACGACACCTGCATAGGATAATCCGTTTTTATACATGCTTTCTGCCTCCCTTCTTCTGAGGCTGTGTTTTTCTGACGGCGGCACGCTTTGGCGCAGCCGCTTTTTTCGGTGCAGACTTCTTCTGCGGGGGCTTCCGGTGTGCGGAAGCGCCGCCGGCATGATCGGTCACAAGAAGCTGCACACTGCCGAGCCGGATCACATCGCCGGGGATGAGCTTGGCGTGCTGCACCTGCCGTTCGTTGACAAAGGTGCCGCTCTTGGAGCCGAGGTCGGTGATGCTCCAGATGCCGCCTGTGACAGTCATGACCGCATGATAGCGGGAGACAGAAGGATCAGCAAGCCGGATGTCGGCAGAGATATGCCGTCCGAGCAGAATCTCGTCCGCCGAAAGCGGATAGCTCACATCCTGGAAGCGCAGTGCCACACCGGAGCCGACCTTCTCCCAGCGCTTCTGGCAGAGCCGGCTTTCACGGTTGGCGGCAAAAATGATTGAGATGGCAAATAAATCCAGTATCAGCACCGCAGCGGCGCAGAGAATCAGATCCGGTACTTCAAGACCGGAAATCAATTCCCAGAGCTCTTTCAATTGAATCATCTCCTTGTGTGTTTCTGTCCTTCTATTATAGTACTTTTTTCGGAATTCTGCAACCATCTTTCCGAATTTCAACTATTTTTAACCGAAAATTCATGAACGGGTGCTGTTTTTACATAATTTTTTTATAAAAGTACTTGAATTATTTGGACAAATGTGATATAATAGAAGCATCATCCGGAGGTGTAACTACCGTCAGTCTGTCAAAAAAGCTGTTTTGCAGGGTACGGGGCGGCAGCCCCGATCAGGGTGCAGGGGGCGCTCCGCAGTGCGCCGGCACCAGAAAAGGGACTTTATCGACAAGCTGCCGGAGGTGTAACTTCCGTGTAAAGGAGGAACTTATTTTGAATGTTACAGTAAATGCGAAGAAAATGCAGATCTCACAATCCTTTACGGACCACGCACAGAAGCGTCTGGATGCCAAGCTGGACAAATTCTTTGGTGACGAAGCAGATGTCAAGGTCATGCTCAGCGAGCTGAAGGGAAACATCGTCCTGGAGCTGACGGTGCGCTACAATCAGATGATCTTCCGCTCCGAACAGCAGGCGGTTGACAAGAACGATGCGCTTGATGCGGCGATCGACAAAATCATCCGTCAGATCCGCAAGAACAAGACCCGCCTTGAGAAGCGCCTGAAGGATTCCGCCTTCAAGCAGGAATTCCAGGATACGGTGGAGGAGGCCGATATCCAGGTGCTCCGCAGCAAGAAGTTCAAGCTCCGCCCGATGTCTGCGGAGGAGGCTGTGCTCCAGATGAACATGCTGGGCCATTCCTTCTTCATGTTCAAGAATGCAGCAACCGGGGCAATCAACGTGGTTTACCGCCGTGATGATGACGGCTATGCCATTCTGGAGCCTGACGAGGACTGATGTAAGTTATGACCGCCCTGCACTGCGCAGGGCGGTTTTTTTAAAAGTGGAAAAGATTTTTTGAAAAAACCCTTGACAAACGGATTGCTTTGTGATATAATATGATTTGTTGACACGATGTGCCTGTAGCTCAGCTGGATAGAGTGACTGGCTACGAACCAGTAGGTCGGGGGTTCGAGTCCCTTCAGGCACGCCAGCACGAAACCCGTGCGGAACAAATCGCACGCCGAGATGATCGGCGTGCGATTTTTCTTTTTTCTGCGGCGGATCTGTGCCGGAGCTTCCCGGCGCCGGTCATTCCGCCGCATGCTTCCACGCATAGATGCACGGCACCACAACGCTCACAGTCAGCACTTCAAAGAACAGGATGAATACCCAGATGCGCATTTCGACCATGCCGCAGATCCCCACGATGCACGCTGCCGTCATCAGCAGCCCGGTCACGACCCAGAGCTTTCCGGCAAAGCGGTGTGTCTGCTTCCAGACCTGCTCGTTTTCCATCGTCCACTTGACACGGATGCCGATGCCGCTGTTCGGACGGAGCGTCGGCAGATAATTGCCCATGGCAATCATCAGCCCGGAAAACAGCAGCGGGAGCGCCCAGCCGATCATGGGATTCTCGAACTTTTCACCAAGCTGCACATGGCTGTGACCGAACATATACAGCGTGATCCAGTTGATCGCTGTGCAGTAGCAGGTCATGATGAGCATGAAAATGGCGGCAGGCTTGCGGTTGAGCTCGTTTTTCTGGAGCCTGATGGTCAGCGGGATGCTCAGCGCCGCAAGGAGCGCCAGGAGACTGATGGGCAGTGCAATCCACCGTGAACCATAGCCGTCACAGATCCAGTTGATGTCATAATGTGTCGGGATCTGTTCCGGAAGCTGTAGAATGCACACCACAGATGCCGCCGGATTCACAATCCCGATCAGCAGTGCAAGAATGAAAATCGTCTTTTCTGTTTTGTTCATGTCAGTCTCCTCCCTGGTTGAATGCGGCAGCGATGCCCTTGAGAAATTCCTGGAATACCGTGGTATTCAGGCTGTAGGTGATGGTCTGCTTTTCCTTTTCGGCGCAGATGAGCTCCGCCTCCCGCAGGATCTTGAGATGATGCGAGATCGTCGCACCGGAGACCTCAAACTGCTCGGCAATCTCCCCTGCCGTCATGTCCTGCTTTTGGAGCATGGTCAGGATTTTACGCCGGGTCGGGTCTGCCATAGCGCCCCAGATGTCCTTCATGCGCTTCCCTCCTTCTCCCGGTACGGCAGATAGACGAAGCGGACTGCGGTCACCAGCACCGCTGCACCGAGCACAAACAGCAGACACTCCGTAAGCAGCACCTGATCCTTGAACAATACGATGCTGAAATCCGCAGCCGTGTGCAGCAGCATTGCCAGCGGATACAGCCAGAACTTCCGGCTGTCGTACACCGCCCCGAACACCAGCACGGACAGACCAATCTGCAACATCAGTGCGCTGAACCGCTCGGTCACGCCGAGCATGGACGTGCCGAACGACTGACTGGCGAACTGACTGATCTGCTCCATTGCTGCGGGGAGCTGCTCCGGCGGGAGATCCTTCGTGATTTCGGCTATATTCCCGCTGTTGACCAGCAGCGCCATCACGATGTACGACAGCATGTTGATGCTGATGTACACTGCCTCAGACCCGCCGTGCCCGATGCCGTAGGAAATGGCAGTCTCACGGGCGGTGAATTTCTTTTTGAGCAGCAGGAAAGCGATCAGGCGGCCTGTCTCCTCAAGAATTCCCGCCATCAGTCCGCCGGTCAGATACATCAGATAGGGATTCCGGTTGATCGTCCGGGAAACGCTGTTGTCCGCCGTCAGCAGCAGATAGGCAAGCGGCTGCTTGAGCACCAGTGCAAAGACCGGGAACACGACTGCACCTGCGATGAGCGGCAGGAGCGGCGCATGCGTGCGCTTCTGCCACACAATCACGAGGATGACTGCGAGCAGCATCATGCAGATGCCGCTGACGGCATAGCCTGCGATGGTGGATGATGAGAAATGAATCTGTTCCATAATGTCCTCCGATTGACATGTATTTAGATGATTTTCTAAATACATGGGCTTTGAAAAGACGGTATTTTGATATCCGTCTAAATACAGTATAGCATATCCGTTCCGGTTTGTCAAGAGTTTTTTCAAGGAGATTATAAAGAACGTCCCCCGGATGGGGGTACAGTGCCAAAAACTTAAGCTTTTTTGTCGGCTTGCGCCGACTCAGGAGGGGCTGCTCGCCCCTCCTAAACCACCCTCGGCAGGGCGGTGACCGCCCTGCACCCGCAGGTTTTGTTGTGCTAAGTTGTTGGCATTGGCTGGGGGGCACTCACCGGTGCGTCGGCATCAGAAAAGCCGCCGGACAAACGTCCGGCGGCTGTAGCTTATGCTTCTTATGCTTTGGGTTTCACAGGCAGGTCAATCATTTCAACGACAAACTTCAGAATGTTCAGAGAATCAATCTCGTCAGGCTTTGTCGGGTCGCTCAGATCAACGTCCGCATTGATCTTGCCCTGCGGCTTGAGCGGGTCACCGGTCATCAGGTTCTTGTTGAGCGTGATGACATCCACGATGTCCACCTTGCCGCTACAGTCTACGTCACCGTAAACGACCTTGCCTTCCTGCTGTGTCGCCTGTTCGGTAGCAGGCTCCGTGCTCTTTTCCGTTGCAGGCTGTGTGGCAGGTTGCTGCCCGGAGCCTGCAACTGCGCCGTAAACGATACCGCATCCTACCGTTGACATGTAGACCTTTCCGAACTCGTCCATGTCACCGACGAGGTAGTTGCCGTTGCCGGTACCGCCATAGATATGCACGGTGTTGATGCAGACCCAGGTCTTGCCGCCGTCTGTGGAACGGTAGATGCCCTTGGCGTCATTGGCATCGGGCTTGCCGAAGATGAACAGCGTGTTCACGCCGCCCTTCTTTTCCGGAGCGCCGTAGCCGACACACTTGGCATAGGCAACATTGTCGAGCTTTTCGATCTTGGCACCCTTGTCCGAAATAAGATACAGGCCGTGGTTTGCACCTGCAATGGCGACAACGCCGTTGCCGAGGTAAGCCGGATCGCCGGTATTCTCGAACTTCCATGTCAGCTCCCAGTTATAGGCGCAGACAGGGTATTCCTTGAAGGTCTTGCCGTAGTCCTCGCTGATGTAGTAGGAATAGTGGGATTCCTCGAAGGTCGGCTCCTTTTTGGTCATATCGGAGGACCAGTAATCATTGTGGGTTGCGCCGGAGGCGTAAATGATGCTCGGATCCTCCGGATCTACAAGGGTGTAGACAGCCTTGGAAGCCTTGATGCCGTCCGCCTTGTTCCAGGTCTTGCCCCAGTCATCGGAGTAGGAAACCGCACCGCCGGTGCTGGTGTTGATAACTCTGTACTTGCCTGCGGACAGCTCTGTGATGGAGAGCTTGCCGCCTCTGCAAGCCGGCGGGAATGCCGTCCAGGTCTTGCCACGGTCGAGCGTATAGAAGGCGCTGCCGGTGTTGTTGCCGTCGCCCTCAGCGGTTCTTGCCCATACATCCGTATTCTGCGGGCAGACGGTGATTGCAGAGGTCGAGCCCATATTCGGCTTGTACTGCTGCGGGATGCTGTCAACCGACTCATGCACAAAGCCGTCATAGTCACCGATGGCGGACAGATCAAGGCCGTCAGCGGTGGAGTAGAAGTCCAGGCTCACGCATTCCTCAACGCCGTCCGGCTGGAAGTAGAACTGGACACCCTTCTCTGCCCAGGCATTATCGCAGGCAAACACGCCGTTACCGGATGTCAGAAGCAGGCGGTCGCCTTCGGGATCTCTCGGGTCAATGAGGATGCCGCTGCCCCAGTGGCATGCCTTGCCGTAGATCCAGTCATAGCCGTTGGTATCAAGCGGGAGGGAAACGAACTGCTTCACGCCCTCGCCGGTCGAATAATCGGTCGGGCCGGCGCCGGGGGTGATGTCCTCCCAGGTCTTGCCGCCGTCACTTGAACGGAAGAAGTGGTCGCCCCATGCGATGGTACCCTCATTCTCAGGGGTGTTGGGGTCATCCTGTACCCACTTGTCGCCGCACCACTGATCCGACCACACGCCGCAGGTGCGTGCGAACATCTTGTTCGGATCCTTCTTGTCCACCTCGATCATACCGATGGAATTATCCGAAACCGAGAGCTTCTCGACCTTGCCGGAAGCAACGGTATACTTGTACGCACCGCCGGATGCGCCGCTGAAGGCAAGTCCGCCGATATAGGTGAAGAAAAGGTTGCCGTGGTGATCGCTCGTGATGGAGAGCGGATAATTGTCATTCGGGAGCGCATCAACCGCCTCGAACTTGTCGTCCTTGACGCTTGCCACATGGATATTGGCCTGACCGGTCACAGAGGTGCCGACATAGACCTTACCGTCCTCGATGTAGATGCAGCCGATGCCGTTCTGCTGGTTGTAGAGCTTTGACGGCTCGGTGCCTCTGACCATATGCTCTGTCCAGGAGGGGTAATTCAGCTCGCCGGAGAACAGGCCGAGCTTGTCATAGCCTTCGACCGGCTTCCAGCTCTTGCCGCCGTCGGTGGACTTGATGAGCGCAGATGCGCCGCCGGTGACATCGCCGCCCGCATAGATTGTGTCGGGATTGTCGGGGTCAACTGCAATCGGCTCGATACACTCACGGCCGTCGCCGTTGCCGTGTACCTGGATCATGTCGGTCACATCCACGCCGCTGAAGGTCTTGCCGCCGTCCGTGGTCTTGTAGATCACGGTCTTTGCGTCCGAGAAATAGGCACAGCCGCAGAGGAAATAGGCAGTCATATCATCCGTGGGGTCAATGGCGATGCCCTTGCAGCTCAGGAGGCCTCTGTCGTCCTCATTGAGGAAGCCGAAAAGCTGCACCCATCTCTTTCTGGTGTAGTCATAGCGGTACGCACCGCCGACGTCCGTGCGGAGATACATCTCCTTCTGACCGGTCACGATGCCGGACACAAAACCTGCACCGCCCATTTTCAGGGTATCCCAGGTGTAGGTGTCCTCGATGGTGTCGGTTGCCTGTGCGGGCACAGCCGGAAGCGCAGCCATTCCGGAGCTGAGCATCGCAGCGCTGAGCACTGCGGTAATCGCTTTTTTCCAAAGTTTCATAATGTTCCCTCTCATTCTATCTGTTTTATGCATACGCATGAACGGTACAGTTGCCGCTTACCTTTATTGTATCGGATTTCACAAAAAAATGCAATAGGATTGCTATAAAAAAATCATCAAAAATGCAATATTTGTGTGAAATGTCATAAAATTAAAAGTGAGAGGGCAGGATTTGGCACAATTTTATGCCCTATGCGACAATTCCTGCCACATCCGCATAGGTCATCTGCGGCTGGAGTGCAAGATTGATTCCGCAGGCGAGCAGCTTTGCGGCCTGGCTGATGAGCCTGTCCACATCCCGTGGTGTGACCATCATGTCCTGCCGGAGCGGGAGCGGGCGTTTTCCGGTGAGATCCTCAGCGATGGTACGCATGCCGATGACAGTCGGCACGCCGACGGCAATGACAGGTACACCGAGGGTTCCGGCATCGAGGGCAGCACGGTGGTTGGCGACACCGCTGCCGGGTGCAATGCCGGTGTCAGCGATCTGGATGGTTGTGCCGAGCCGTTCGAGTGAGGAACAGGCGAGCGCATCCACAGCGATCACGGCAGCCGGCCGGATCTGCCGCACGACAGCGAGGACAAGCTCAGCGGATTCGATGCCGGTCTGACCGAGCACGCCGCCTGCGATGACGCAGACCTGCCGCAGAGAGCGCAGGAATGCCTCATCCTCTCCGGAGAGCTCCTGCTGCAAATGCCGTGTTGCAAGAACGCCGGAAGCGGTGCGGGGGCCGAGTGCATCGGGCGTGATTTCGGTGTTTCCAAGGCCGGTGACCAGCACGCAGCCCTCCGCAGGGAGCAGCTCCCGCAGCTCTCCGGCAAGCTCCTGTGCTCTTGCCTCGCCGTCATCGGAGAAGCGGGAGAGTGCCTCGCTTTCGAGGGTGATATAGCGGCCTTTGGCCTTTCCGAGCGGACGGCCGCTCTCGTCGTCCGCAATGCGGATTTCGGTGATGGAAAATGCCTTGCCACGGCGGTGCTCCTCGATTCCGGGACTGCGCCGGGCTGCGGCAAGACTCTCAACGGCGAGGTCGGTTCTGTATTGCATGGGGGCCTCCTTTTGGATGGGCAGATGGTGATAGCGGTTTCGGGGTGGCTTTTGGGGGGCTTGCAGCCCCCTGCACGGGCATTTTGTGGAGCGGGTGCACCGCTCCCCCTGCCCAGAGGGTGCCCTCGTCGGCACCCTCTGGACTCCCGGACGGCAGGGTTGCACCCTGCACCTGCTTTGGGTGCAGTTGGGAATTGCAACGCATGCTGCCGCTGCGACCGCTCCTCCGGAGCGGCGGCGGAGTACCCGGCTCATAGGCGGTTCATGGCATAGGCTGCCTACAGCCGGAAACGGCTTGTCGCATCGCTGCGCTTGCTCCGCACGGAGTTTCGGCGGCTTCGCTTCGCTCCCCGCTTGTACATAGTGCCGAAAAAGTGGAAAATCTTTCTTGGCAATTTCGTGAAAATAAAACTTGCAATTCGGCTGGATCCGTGGTATAATACAATGTAGGTGTAGTAACGGCGTACTATGCACGGACGATCGTACCGTCCGAAAGCGGCATGTGTCTCGCTGCTTTCTTTATTTTATGCCGGAATGGCGCAGTCATGCGCTGGAGATAACAGAACAAGGAGGTGCTTACGGAATGCCGAATATCAAGTCCGCTAAGAAGAGAGTTAAGGTTAACAAGACCAAGGCTGATGCCAACAAGGCAAGAAAGTCCAATCTCAAGACCATGATCAAGAAGGCTGAGCTGGCCGCTGCAACTGATGCTCCGAACAAGGAGGAGGCAGTCAGAACTGCAATCAAGCGTGTTGACCAGGCATGTGCCAAGAATCTGCTGCACAAGAACAATGCAGCCAGAAAGAAGGCGCATCTGGCAAAGCTGCTGAATGCATAACTTGCGATAAAAACCCCGTCCTATCTCACAAGGACGGGGCTTTTCATTATCCTTGACGTCCCCGGACAGGGGAGCGCTGGTTCTGCTGTCATCAGCAGTGGGGCGAAGCCCCGCAAGCAGCCCCGTTATGCTTCCCGATGCACGGTATCCGCAATGGAATCCGTGCTTTTGCAGGAAACGGACGTCATGTCAGGGAACGTACTTCCTCGGAATCCACGCCATCGCCCAGGCGGAACAGCAGCGTTGCACACCAGACAGCGGAGAACGCCACCAGAACATAGACCGCTCTGCTCAGAATGGATTCGGCACCGCCGAAGAGCCATGCTACCAGGTCGAACTGGAACAGGCCGACCAGACCCCAGTTCAGGCCGCCGATGGTCAGCAGTGTCAGGAAGATTTTATCCCACAGGTGATTGTTCATCTGTAACCCTCTTTTCTGCGAGCCGGCATGGCTCACGATGGTAGTATGCACAGAGAACACGGGAATTATACTGGTACATTTTGTCAACTGACAAACTGCATGCCGGCACACAATGACACAGGAGGACATCTGAATGCAACTGATTGATTTTCATGTACATGCGTTTGCGGATAAGATCGCAGGGCGCACCATTGCAGCACTGGAGGCCACTGCCGGGAAGGCTGCCGTCACGAACGGCACGCTGTCCGATACCGAGGCAAAGATGCAGGGCTGGGGCGTAGACGGCTTCGTTCTGCTGAGCATTGCGACAAAGCCCTCGCAGCATCTTGTCTGCAACAACTGGGCAGCTTCCTGCCGGTCTGACCATGTGTTCCCGTTCGGGAGCGTTCACCCGGACGGTGAGGACGCACTGGCGGAGCTTGAACGCATCAAGGCACTTGGGCTGTATGGTGTGAAGCTGCATCCGGACTATCAGCATTTCTATGCCGATGAGGAGCGGATGCTGCCGATTTACCGGAAATGCGGTGAGCTGGGGCTGCCGATCCTGTTCCATGCGGGTGTGGATCCGGTATGCCCGGACGACATTCACTGCACACCCCGGATGGCAGCGAAAATTCTGGAAAAATGCCCGGATACCACGATGATTTTAGCGCACCTTGGCGGAAACCAGTGCTGGGACGAGGTGGAGAAAGTTCTCGCCGGGCAATTCGGGAATCTCTATCTGGATACCTCACTGGCGGGGAGCTATGTTGCAGAGGAGCAGCTTGCACGCCTCATCGAAAAGCAGGGGGCAGACCGGTTCCTCTTTGCGAGCGACTGCCCCTGGGACACGCCTGACCTCACAAGGGATAAACTGCGCAGAATCGGGCTTCCGGACGAGAAGCTGCAAATGATTTTTGCAGAAAATGCCAAGAATCTGCTGATGTAGGCGGACAGGCGGGGGGGAAGCCCCACCCGGCCGGTCCGGGGACGCCCTGTTATTCGACCTGCCGTCCGAGGAACTGTGCAGCGGCATTGACGAGGGATTTTTGCAGCTCCGAGACAGTCTGTTTGCTGTTGCTTGACAGGAATGCCACAGCGCCGGTCACATCTCCCGCCGAGAGGATCGGCATGGCAGCAAGAGAAGGCTGCTCCATGCCCTCCACCGGGCAGAGCGTGTGGTTGGGGTCATCGGCAAAATACTGGCGGCGGTTCTCCATCAGCTCCTCCAGCTCCGGCGAGACACGGCGCTCCTGGAATTCCCGCTTTGTCACGCCCGATGTTGCCACCACATGGTCACGGTCGAACACCACCACCGGACAGCCTGCAAGCTTGTGCATGATGTCTGCGACCTGCGAGGCGCTTTCGCTCAGCTCTCCGATTGCGGAGTATTTCTTGAAGATCACCTCGCCGTCGGCATTTGTGTAGATTTCGAGAGGGTCGCCCTCCCGGATCCTCATCGTCCGTCTGATTTCCTTCGGGATGACGACTCTGCCGAGGTCGTCGATGCGTCTGACGATACCTGTTGCTTTCATAGCAGAATTCTCCTTGTAACACAGATTTTTGCAGTATGCTGCACGGGTAGTATCTGCAAATCAAAGCAAATTATGCGATACAGTCCGGGAAGGAATTCATTTTGGAATTCATGCAGAAAATGCATGCGAATCATTGTCCCCGCTCCGCCGCAGACACGGCATCACAGTGCCCCACC
>JAFXOO010000335.1 GCA_017528675.1 Oscillospiraceae bacterium
AAACCCCATGCCGTTGAACCAGAGGGAAGCAATAAGCAGCAATACAATGGCGATGTTCAGGCGCTTTCTGTTCTGCGCCGTATTGAGTTCGCCCTTTGCAGCCGCCAGCAGGAGCCGGACAAAGCAGCAGACTGCCACAACAGACAGAATCGCCGCAGGGAAATCCTTGACAAAGCGGAACACAATGACATTCCGGTAGTCCTCCGGCGTATCCGCAAGGTCATATGGCAGCTCCACAAGACGGTTATACGGCACATCCAAGACCGTAAACGGGAGCCATACGCTGTAAGCAGCGCCGGACAGAATCTTCACCAGCTCATAGATACGCATGCCCATGCGGCAGAGCGTAAACACGGCGGTTCCGCCTGCGGTCAGATAGGCTGTGATGTTCAGGAGCCAGGTATTGATGCCGGTACTCTCCTGCCGCAGATGCAGCTCGTGCCGCCGGAGTATCAGACCGGCACTGAACACGATCACCGGAATGGCGGCGATGTTGTAGAGATGGCAATAATACCTCGGATGCGAGAACACACCTGTCAGCCCCTCAGCGGTCGCAGCATACATATTCCGGAATCCGTAGATGTCCATATAGATGTTGCCGATGAGCCAGGCAAGCCCTGCGATGAGAAAGAAATCCGATGCCCTTTCACAGAACAGCGTCTTTCTGTCACCGCTGCGTAACGCACTGAACAGCATCACGATCAACAGGATCAGCATCGCATTCATGATATGCTGAGAAAACAGCCAGGAACCCACAAACAGCAGTCCCACCACCAGATAGCGGAAGGCACTTTCGGGGAGCTTTTCTCTGACCTTCTTTTTGAACAGGCAAAGTGCAATCGCCACGCCTTCAAGCAGCCAACCTGTGATCTTCAGTGCCGTTTGCAGCGGGGTATGCGGCGTTTCTTCCGGCTGACCTGCTACCAGGTAATCCTCATAGGCCTGCCGGGAGGCAAAGCTGTTCTCAGGATTGATCTCCACAAAGAAGGTGCCGCAGTATTCATGGCGCAGGAAGGGCGATTCTGCGGTCGCCTTATCCGGGATGTCACTGTCTGCCATGCCGAGGAGCATCGGCACAAAGCCCCAGAGGATCAGAAAAACAAACACGCCTCCCATGCATTTGAGGAAGAAATAGACGAAATGCAGGCGCTTATGGATCTTTTCCGGAATGTCGTCCGTAACTGCCGGCGGCGGAAACATCTTTTGCAGCAGTTTCATAGTCCAATATTCTCCTGATACTTCCTTAGCGCTTCTTTCAGAAAGAGATAGCGCTCATATTTCTCGGTCTTCGCAAAGTGTACTTCCCTGCTCTGCTCAGGATTGTCCGTATAGTCAAGCACTTCCTCACCGAACTGCTCGCTTGTCAGGTCGAACACCGCATCCCCGATCACGTTGTAGCAGTGATAATTCCCGCCCGGCCGCAGCACGCCATAGACCTTGCCGCCAAAGAGATCCTGCACAAGAAATGCCGTGATCGAGCACTGTCCGAGGGTCGGGTTTTCCCCGCTCCACTTCTCCCGCAGCCTTGGGGCGCAGGTGTATTCGCACCAGATGTGCATGAGGGCATCGTAGAGGCGCTGGGGGCTGGTGATGCCTGAAAAGCTGCCGGAATCATTCGGGCTCATGGCGCATTCCCAGCCGTAAAAACGATAGGGACGCTTCTTGACAACGCATTCGGTGATGCCGGTCAGGACATGCCTGCCGGATTGGTTCGTGACACGGATGGTCAGCTCGGCAAGGCCGTTCCGGGCACTTCGCTCCAGCAAACGGGTGAGCTCTGCGGTGCCGGTCAGCGTATCACCCGCAAAGACCGGAGCATGCCACTCGACCTTCTGGGAAACCCCGGCAAGGAGATCCTCCCCGAAGAAATCCTGCTTGAGATACTCCGCCCAGACAGCCAGAAATGAGAGCATGCCCGGCGCAAGAAGCTTCCCGAAATGCGTAGTTTTCGCATATTCCGGATCGGTGTGAAGCGGTACATTGTCATACCGGCGGGAGAATGCAAGCATCTCCCGCTCGTCCATCACAACCGGAGCAAGAACGCAGCTCTGTCCCTGTCTCAATTCCTGAAATACCATGGCAGCTCCTTTCACTCGTTCAGCAGCAGCCTTTTCAGCGCTGCAACGTCGAAAATGTCGATCACATCATCTGCGTGGAAGTCAAACAGCTCCGCAGTCTCCGCAGAATCAAAGGGCTTGATGTTGTGCACCGCCTGCAACAGCCGGATGAGCTGCGCCACGCTGTAGGTCTTTTCCGGGGTCGTGCCGTCCGGCTCTGTTCCGCCGACGAGCTTCCCGTCTGCATAGACACAGACATAGGGGCATTTTTCCGCAAGCTCCACACCTGCGACGATATTGTCGTAATCCTCCCCTGCCTCATCAAGGTCTTTGATTCCCTGATGGCTCCAGTCATTGGACGGATCCCAGTTGTCCCCGAAGTACATGCCCAGGATAAGCTGCACCTTCTTATTGGAATTGGCGATGGCATAATCCGGCCATGCAACCTCAATGTAGTAGATATCGTCCTTGTACAGAATGGGTCTGGAGACAGTTGCCTCGTGGTCAGCTACCTCAGTCTGCACCTGGTCATAGGGCTTTTCGAGAACAAGGTTCGGCGGAATCTTGCCACCGTTCATCTCCTTGATGCTGAAATAGTACCGGATCGAAAGATCGGTATGCG
>JAFXOO010000033.1 GCA_017528675.1 Oscillospiraceae bacterium
ACGTGGTTGAGATGCAGAAGTTTATGCTCGGCGCTGGTACCCTGACTGATGCCGCAGCCGCTGACCTCAACGGCGATGGCGTTGTGGATGTCTTTGACCTGGCGCTTGTCAAGAGAGCTGTCCTGAATACAGCACCGGATGCAGAGGTTCCGGTACAGCCGACCGATCCGGTTGCGGCTGAATAAGATGTGTTTCACCGCTGTGGGTTTTCCACAGCGGTGTGCTTTTGATAGAAAATTATCAACATGCACAGGCATTGTGCAGATATGTTCCACCCTTTTGCATATTATAACGAAATGGTTACAGAGCGTTACTAAACTGTAATCATTTTTTTATTTCTTTATTCTTAGGAATGTGGTATACTTATCTTATAACAAAGAATATGGGGGAATTTCGGCGCTTTTCGCCGTTGCTTTAAAGAGTGAAAGGAAGGATCGTCTTGCAGAATCAGAAAGAGCTGGAGGACATTGTCAACAGTGTGACAAATGCCGCACGGGAACAGGAGAGACAGCGTGCAGCCGAAGCTGCCGCTGCTGCGGAAGCTGCTGCTGCTGCGGAAGCTGAGGCAGCGGCCCAGGCTTCTGCACAGGAAGATAAGATGGCAAGAATCAAGGCTGCCCTTGCAAAGGCCAATGATGAAGACGGCGTTGCAGAGCAGCCCGTCAGCCATGCCATCAGCCATGAGGAGCTCAAGCCCCTGCGCCGCATGAACGAGCGTCAGGAGGAGTCGAAGAAGGCTGCTGCGGATACTGCTGAGATGGCAGCCGTGCGCCCTGCCCCGGCAGTGAAGCCGGTATCGCCGGAGAAGGATGTTCAGCCCGGTCTGAAGCCTGCTCCCCGCAAGACAGCACCCAAGAAATCCGGCAATATGTCCGGAAAGGCTGCCGGTAAGGCTGGCAAAAAGCCTGTCAGGAAGAATGCAGCGAAGAAAAAAACGTCTGAAAACCCGAAAAAGCCGCTGATCTATGCAGGCGGCATTGGCGCATCCGTACTTGTAGCGTGCCTGGTCGGCTTCATTGTAGTCGCAGGTACATACAAGGGCAAGTTCCTGCCGAACACGCTGGTGAATACGGTGGACGTTGCCGGTATGACGACCGAGGAAGCCTCTTACACGCTGGTGCAGAGCATGCACGCCGGCGATCTGCATCTGATGGATCACAACGGCAAGGAAGTTGTATTCAATGCGGCAGATTTCGATGCCTCCTACAGTGTGCCCAACGGTGCGCTGGATGAGGCTGCCGAGGAAAGCCCGTATTCCTGGGTCGGCAAGCTGTTCGGCTCCACGGAATACAAGATTGACTATGATTTCCACTACAATGCCGACAAGCTCCGTAACCTGATCGAGACCTACGACTGGGGCAGCGAGGTTTCGCAGGATGCGCATATCGTCCGTCAGGAGACCGGTGACTTTACAATTGAGCATGAGACGCTGGGTGACCAGTTCGATTCCGGTGTGCTGATGGATTATCTCAGCGAGCAGCTCGCAGACGGCAAGGTTATCCTGAACATGATGGATTCCGGCTGCTATGAGCCCTATATGGCAAAGATCACAGAGGAATCCCTGCAAGGCGAGCTGGAGCTGTACAACAGCTATGCCAAGTGCAACATCACCTTTGATTTTGATGACCGTAAGAAGAAGGTAGACAGCAGCATGATCGTTGACTGGATCATGACGCTTCCGGATGGCTCTGTCATGAAGGATCATGACGGCAGCGTGCTGTTTGACCGTGACAAGGTTTACGGATTCGTGGAGCAGATGGCCGCAGAGACCGATACCTGGGGCACTTCCCGTTCGTTCTATGCAACGCTGGACGGCTGGATTACGGTTCCGTGGAACGGCGATTACTCCAGCACCTATGGCTGGCTGATTGACAAGGATGCGACGACCGATCAGCTCATTGAGCTGATGCGTGCCGGCAAGAGTGCTACGGTAGAGCCGGAATACAAGCAGAAGGGTCTTGTCCGTGGTGCGGATGACATCGGTACGACCTATGTAGAGGTGGATATTTCTGC
>JAFXOO010000336.1 GCA_017528675.1 Oscillospiraceae bacterium
AAACCGGGTGCAGCGCCGCGCTTCCGGACATGATCTGCCGTTTTTACCGTTCCATGTGCGGAAACAACAAAGCGGCTCAGAAGAACTGAACCGCGAACTGCGCCGCTCGGCGCTGGTGGACCTGAAGGGGATCGAACCCTCGACCTCCGCATTGCGAACGCGGCACTCTCCCAACTGAGCTACAGGCCCGTTACTCTATTTATTATAGCACAGTGCTGCGGATTTGTCAAGAGGAAAATGACACAGAAAACCCGCCCTGCTGCTCTTGTCACAACAGGGCGGTTGTCCGGAACTGTTACTCTGTGGCTTGCTGTGCTGTTGCCGGTGCGGCATACGACACGCTGATGTCGCCGGAACCGGCGCTGACCAGCACATTGACCGCATCGGCGTTCTTCTGGCCGCCGGCACCTTCGATATTCTGCGTGCCGCTGCCGGTAGAACCGCTGACGATATATTCCTTCTGGTCGCCGGTCAGGACAAGCTCCACATCGCCGGAGCCTGCCTTAAACTCCGAGGCAGCGGTCAGTCGGATGTTTTTCAGCTTCAGTGAACCGGAGCCGGAGTCGCCTCTGGTCTGACCTGCACTGACATTCTCCAGGCTGAGACTTCCGGAGCCGGTGTGCAGGGTGAGCGTGCCCTCTGCCGTCAGACCGCTGCCGGTAATGCCGCCGGAGCCGGTGTGCAGCTTTGTCTGCTCGGTAAAGGTGCTGTCTGCAACCGCAACACTGCCGGAGCCCGACTCGAACGAACCGGTTCGCCCCTTCACCGCATTGATGGCGATGCCGCCGGAGCCGTTGTCCACTTTCACGACGTCCGCTTTCACATGCTCCACACTGACACCGCCTGAACCGTTGTCGATCAGAACGTCCTTCAGTTCTTCCTCCGGCAGCGTGATGATGATTTTGCTATTCGGGGTGTTGAAATCAATGAAAGACAGGCCGGTGTTTGGCTTGATATTGATGCGCAGCGTGTCACCGTCCTGCTTGACGATCACATTTTCGCTGACCTCCACAAACTCTACAGTGCAGACTTTGGCATCCGCAGAGGAAACGACCGTGAGTTCCTCGGAACCCAGATCAATATCCAGATTCCTGATGCTTTCGTAGCTTTCCTTGCTGCTGGTGTAGACCGGCTTCTCATGGCGCATTCTGCTCACGCCGAGTGCCATGGTTCCCAGGCCGCTGATTGCAATAAACGATGCGATAATCCAGTACAGTGCTTTCATGCTTCATTCCTCCCTAACAGTCCATAGATGATTTTTTTGCTCAGATGAAACAGGCCGATGGTGGATGACTTGCAGAGCAGCCAGAACGGCTTCCACAGCAGCAGCGTCAGTCCGGCACACAGCAGGCCGGAGCCGAGCAGAAACAGCCCGTCGCCCATCCTGCCGGATGCCATCTGGATGATGCCCGTGATCGGCCCGGCGATCCCGCCGGCGGCAAAGCCGGTTATCAGGCTGATGAGTGTCACGATCAGCGACAGCCAGAGCGAATACACAGTGATCCAGAGCGGCAGCGTCACGAACAGTACCACGATCAGCGTGATGATGTGGGATGCGTCCGGGCCGCTTTTCGGAGGTGCGGAGTACGGCATTTCTGTATAGGGCTCTGTGTACGAGGTTCCGGCATAGGGCTCCGAATAGGATGCGCTGGTGTAGGTCGCACCGGTGTAGGGATCCGTGTAGGTCGTGCCGCCCGAAGCAGCGCCGTTACGGGACATCCCTGCGGAGAGGCCGGGGTCTGCGGTGCCGTCGGCTTCAGCGATGATACGCTCCGCAACCGACTGCGGCGAGCCGAGCGCTTCTGCGGCGGCATCGGCATTTTCACCGGCATCTGCAAAGTATTCCCTGTAGTATTCGAGCGCACTTTCACGCTCCTCTCCCGACAGCCCGAACAAAGCGGCATCGAGCTGCGTCAGAAATTCTGTAGCTGTCATGCTTGCTCCTCCTTTAAAACGCCGTCAGTCTGCGGTGTCTGCTCCTCCTTCAGAATGCCGTCCACCTGTGCCTTATGCTGCTCCCAGTCAATCCGATACTGCCGGAGCATGGCAACGCCAAGCGCTGTGATGCGGTAATAGCGCCGGTTGCGCCCCATATAGGCACGGTCAAAGGTTTCGAGTGCGCCGTTCTTCTGCAAACGCCGCAGCACAGGGTAGAGTGTGGATTCTGATACGGTCGCAGCCGACTGCATATCCTGGGTAATCTTGTAGCCGTAGGTCTCCTCCCGGTTCACAAGAGAGAGCACCATAGCATCGAGCAGTGCTGCACTGATTGGAAACAACATAGACCCCTCCTTTTGAAGCAAATGAGTTCGTCACCGGATTCATGCTCCGATACAGGCAAAATACAGAATGACAAGCGCACCAAGCACAATCCGGTACCAGCCAAAGACTGTGAAATCGTGCTTCTTGATGTAATCCATCAGGAACTTGATGACAAAGACCGAGACAACGAATGCCGTTACCATCGCAGAAACCAGAATCACGATCTCGGGTGTGGTGAATGTCCCGCCGAACTTCACGAGCTTCAGCAGCGATGCGCCGAACATGACAGGCACCGCCAGATAGAAGGTGAATTCCGCTGCGCAGACACGGGATACACCGATCAGCAGTGCGCCGACAATGGTCGCACCCGAACGGGAAGTGCCGGGGAAGATGGCGGCAAGTAACTGGAATGCGCCGATGATGAGCGCCGTTTTGTAGGTCATTTCGCTGATGCTGTTGATCTTTGGTGTTTTGGTCTTGTTCCAGCGCTCAATGACGATGAACGCCACGCCAAACACAATCAGCGCTATGGCGACTGTCCAGGCGTTGTAGAGATGTGCGTTGATCCAGTCGTCCAGCGCAAGCCCCACGACTGCCGCCGGAATGCAGGCAACAATGACCTTGAACCACATCTGCCAGATGTCGGTTTTGACGTAAGCGCCGAAGCCGGTGTCCTTCAGCGGATGTTCGTTGTTCTTCCTGCCGAACGGCCAGAGCTTGGGAAAATACAGCACCACGACTGCCATGATCGCACCAAGCTGGATGACCACCTCGAACATCTCCTTGAATTCGTCCGAGACATTGAGCTTCAGGAATTCGTCCACGAGAATCATATGCCCCGTGCTGCTCACCGGCAGCCACTCTGTGACGCCCTCCACAATGCCGAGGACAATGGCTTTGAGTAATTCGATCCAATCCATAGATCTGCTCCTTATCATAGTATTTCACAGTATTGTGATAGTCTCAATATTATATTTCACATTATGTTATACGCCGTATAATATTGATTACATTTACAGTATAACACAGTGCGAGGTATTTGTCAAGGTTTTTTTCTGATTTTCTGAAAAAA
>JAFXOO010000337.1 GCA_017528675.1 Oscillospiraceae bacterium
CCATAATCTACCTCGCTTATTGGTAAGGATGGTCGGCTTAGCCTAAAGACTGCGGGATGTTGTTGGCAATCTCCTCATCAGCCTTCCGCATCTGGGCAGCGTTCTCATCAAGAAGCTTTGCAAGGGCTTCCATCAGATTCGGTACAGTTGTACCCATGTATTCCATGACTGGTCCGGAGATGAATGTGAGCATCTTGTCATGGCTATCGCCCTCCCAGCCGTTAATAGAATTGGTGAAATCAGTCTCAAACTTGCCTGCTGCGGACTTGTAGGACTGTGCAAGATCACGGATCTGGGTTGCAGCACCTGTCATGCTCTCATAATTGAATACGATTTGCGTTGCCATACTATATTCCTCCTAACAAAATGTAAATGATTGCTTCATGAATTAGCCGCCGATTGCGTCGTTGAATGCATTAAATGCTGCTGCTCCAACGCCGCCGATAGCACCGCCCACGCCGCCTGCGCCGCCAGCACTGCCTGCGCCTCTGTTGTTGTTGCCGAGCGTCGGGTCAACCGTGCTGATGAGCTGCTGCTGGATGTTATCCAGGATTGTCTTGATGTTGCTGGTCAGAGAAGCGCCGCCGATCAGGTTATCTTCGATCGCAGGAACGATCTTGCTGGTGTAGAACTCTCTGTAGCCATCAGCAGCATCACCCACGAAGTTATCACCGGCCAGGGTGTTGATGATACTCTCCAACTGGCCGTTGAGGCTCTGTACCGCAGAAACGTATTCATCTACGTTCCCCTTTGCGCTTTCGATCATCGAGGTTGCAAGAATTGTTGACATAATAATTTCTCCTTTCGGTTAATAAAATCGACTTACCGGCAATGCCGGATTATGTCCCATAGGATTGGATCTGCTTGTTAAGGCTGTCATATTCAGTGAAGACCGGTGAATATTGACCCTTAACTTCGTTCAGAGTGGATGAAATATGATCAATGACCTGTTTCTGCTGATCCAGCGGTGTGATCAGATTGCTCTTACAGGATGAGATGAACTTCTTTCCCGCCGGCGTATTAAAACCGGTCTGGAGATCTGCAAGCATTGTATCCACATCATCCCGGAGGCCCTGCAACTGAACAGCAAGCTCTGCGAACTCACCGACCGCCTTGCTGAAAGCCTCCTCATCCAGCACAATGTCACCCTTCATTCCGGGTAAGACATCAAACCAACTCATTCTACCACCCCCTTACATTCATGGAAATGAAGTCAATTCGTTTCCAGTTCCTTCTTGCAGTCATTGATATATGCCATAACCGCTTCCTTTTCGCCCATTTGCAGCAGATTTGCCATTTCCTCTGCCTTGGCGAACTTGCCGGTCTCTGCATACATTCTTGCACGGAAGATCACGGCATAATTGTTGTTGCCGCCCTGGAGCATCCTGCTTCTGAAGAAGGCGATGGTCTCGGCGTACTGCTTCTCGGCAGCCTCCTTTGTCACACCGGCGCCGGCTTCCGCCAGCTTCTTCATCGAGAAAGCCTCAGTATATCGTGCAAAATAGGAGTAATAAACATTTTCACTGAACTTCATGCCGGCTGCGGTCTGGCGTGCCTTCTGGTAATCCTCAACCGCTGCATAGCAGGAGAGCAGGACAAAATTCAGCCGGTCATAATAGCCTGACGGCGGGGTCTGTGCATTTGCGGCCTGCTGCGGTGCAGACTCTGCGGCAGGCGCAGGAGCCGGTTCCTCATCGAACATGCCATCCGGGTAGACTCTCACGGGGTTGCCGTCCTCATCATACTCCACATCGACATTGCCGCCGATGGATTCGTCAATCTCGCCGGCCTCGATCTTCTCCTCGATCATCTGCATGTCCTCGCTTGCCATCTGCTCGATCTCGTCATCGGAGAGCTCCTCGTAGGCGACCTCCTGATGCTCCACAGCAGCAGCCTTGGCGGACGCACCCGGAAGCAGCTTTTCTGCAATCCCGATCGCCTCGTCATACTTCTGCATCTTCATGCAGATTTCTGCGATTGTCAGGGTTATCTCGTTCTGTCTTGCGGCGGGTGCTTCCTTCTGCACTGCCTCTGCCAGGTCATAGGCAGCCTGGAGATGCTCCTGTGCATGGGCACTGTCCACATCTGCCATTGCTGACAGCATGGTGATCCGCTCAAGCTTGAGTGCGAATGCATTGTCCTCATCCAGCTCAGCATACTTTTCGGCATTGTCCAGGATTTCCCCGGCCTTTGCATAGTTTCTGCGGGCCATGAGCAGGCTGAAATAAACCATATAGCTTCTCACATCAGTGGGTGCTACACCAATCCACTTTACCGCCTGCTTCTCGGCGTTGTCAAAATCATCCGCCATCATGTAGAGCTTGACCTTCTCGGAAATCACATCGGGATCCGTCGCAGCCATGCCGGTCTTATCGGTTTCCTCATACTTCCGGAAGTTGGCAAGTGCAGCCTTGACATCCTGTCTGACGCTGCAAAGCAGTGCCATCTGGTAGTAGAGTCTCGGTCTGGCTTCCTCGCTGACGCCCTTCATCTCGGCATCGGCATAGAGTTCGAGTGCCTTGCCAAAGTCGCCGTGGAAGAAGTACGCATTGCCGAGATTAAACGCATTATCGCCGTTCTCCGGGTTCAGCTCCATCACTCTCTGGAAGTACTTGAAGGATTCCTCATACCGGTCAAGCGGTACGCAGACTGTTCCGGCTCTTGCCAATGCCTGCAAATCGTCCGGATTCTCCTCCAGCGCCTTCCGGAACCACTCCAGCGCAAGCGCATAGTTTTCGTTGGAAAATGCCGTTTCACCATTGATCATTGCTTCTGTGTAATTTTCCTGATTCAAGTGTTATCACTCCTTCGTCATTATATTGCGACTAATGCCGGCTTGACAATACTGCCGTTCATGGGTATCCGATAATCATCCAGCTTGAACTCTCCGGTCAGAATATTACCGACTGTACTGCTGAGTAAATCCTGCGGACTGTCAAATCCGGTTAGGGTCGAAAGACCTACCTTGTATAGAAGCAGCTTTTCTCCTTCTTCCTGGACGCCTTCCTTAATCACATTTTTCGCCCACTGCTCATAGGCAGCCTTGGAGCCTTTCTGCCCCAGCAGCTTCAGGCCTTCGGCACTCTGCTTCCCGCCTCCTGTCATGCCAAATGTCGCTGTATCGACAATATTCGAGGTTGTTCCCTTAATCAAGCCATCCTTGAACGCTTCATCTCCGCTCTTTCCGTCAATCCACATACCGGTCAGCGTTTCCGAGCCAACCTGTAGGAACTCACCTGCAACAGCTCGTCCCAGGATACCGCCTCCGGCAAGTCCGATACCGTCCGCCAGTCCGGATGCTGCGCCGTTGACTGTGCCCTTCGCCATATTGTTGGCGACACTGTCGAGCAGATTCGCATCCTTGCCAGCTGCCTTGGCCTTGGCGTATTCATTGAAGCCCTTGGCCGTACCGGTAATCAGTCCGGCGCCGGCTCCGATTGCGCCCATGCCAAAGATCACGGCTGCCGCACCGCCTGTGCAGATCGTCAGCGCCGTGAGTGCTACCACGATACCGACAGAGATTACGATTTTTCCGATGCTGGAATTGCAGAAATCCTTGATGTTCTGCCATGCTATTTTGAGGGTATCCTTTGCCCATTCTGTTACATTATGAACGGTGTTCTTGCACCATTCAACTGCATGATCAAAGCCCTCCTTGATCTCTCCAGCCTTCTTGCAGCACCAGTCCCATGCCTTCTCACGGAAGCTCTTTTCCTCCGGCGGTGGAGGCGGCTTTGCCCACGGATTGACTTCATAGAATGCTTCGGTATTCCTGGTGACAATCTCCCGGACACTCTTGTCAACTTTTCGGGCAAGCTTGACAAAGTCATCTGCCTTCTGGGCGGCGGCTTCAATCGCCTCAACTCGTTCCTCATCCTCGGTGATTCGTGAGCCG
>JAFXOO010000338.1 GCA_017528675.1 Oscillospiraceae bacterium
CCCTCTGGACTCCCACAAACTTTTTTTGGAGAAAAAAAGTTTGATCAAAAAAATCGTCCTGGGCTTCGCCCGATGGGGGAAAACTGTTCGCTTGGAAAATTTTTTGAAAAAAATCAGAGATTTGCATTCAGGTGTGCAAAAAATGCCCTTTTCCCCGCTATGGGTGAAAGGGGGCGGAGGCTTGAACAAGAAGGATGAGAAACAGCTTGTGCTCGAAGGACTCGAAAAACTGGCGTTCGGTAAGGTCAATGACGCCGTGCGGCTCGTGTTCGCTGAGGAGGTTCCCTCGGCGGCGGTGCTGGCAAGAATGAACCTCTTTAACGTGGCATCCATCAGCAGGGATAAGGGCGGTGTTGAGGTCAAATTCTTCGACAGACAACGGGCGCTCGAACGGCTCTATGACTACGCCAGTGCCGGTCAGAACGGCGAGACTGCCGAAAGTCTTCTGCGGGCGCTGGCGGGAGGCGATGACGATGCGGATTGAACAGTTCTCCCCGAAACAGCTCCTCTGCCTGCGGTGGTGGGCGAAGCCTGCTTACCGGGAAATGGATGCGGTCATCTGCGACGGGGCGGTACGCAGCGGGAAAACCTTCGCTATGGCGCTGGGCTTCTGCCTGTGGGCGACGGTCTGCTATGACCGGGCGGCGTTTGCACTCTGCGGTAAAACCATTACCGCCCTCGAACGCAATGTCGTGCGGGTGATTGTGCCGGTGCTGGAGGAGGCGGGATTCTCGGTCAGAGAGCTGCGGTCACGGCATTGTCTCGAAATTTCGGCGCTGGGGCACTCGAATACGTTCTATCTGTTCGGCGGCAAGGATGAGGGGTCGTCTTCGCTCATTCAGGGGATGACACTCGCAGGGGTGCTGTTCGATGAGGCGGCGCTGATGCCGAGATCGTTCGTGGAACAGGCGGCGGCTCGCTGCTCGGTGCCGGGGGCTAAGCTCTGGTTCGGGTGTAATCCGGAGCATCCGTATCACTGGTTCTATCGGGAGTGGATTCTGAAGGCGGCTGAGAAAAGGGCGCTGTATCTGCATTTTACGATGGAGGATAACCCGGCGCTCCCGGAGGCGGTAAGGGAACGGTACCGGCGGATGTATGCGGGCGTGTTCTATGACCGGTTTGTGCTCGGAAAATGGACGGTTTCGGAGGGGCTGGTCTATCCGATGTTCAGCACCGGCAAGCATGTGGCCGGGGTTCTGCCGGAGCGCTGCGAACGGTATGTGATTTCCTGTGATTACGGGACGGTGAATCCTACCTCGGTGGGGCTCTGGGGGCTTTCGGACGGGGTATGGTACCGGCTGCGGGAGTATTACTACGATGCCCGGAAGGAGGGCACGATGCGGACGGATGAACAGCATTATGCGGGACTCGAACGGCTGGCGGGGTGTCTGCCGGTGGAATGCGTGGTGGTGGATCCGTCGGCGGCAAGCTTTATCGCCTGTATTATCTCGCATCGGAAATACCGGGTGATCCGGGCGAAAAATGATGTGCTCTCCGGAATCCGCCTGGTGAGTGAGGCACTGGTGCAGGAGCGGCTGCGCTTTGCGGAGGGATGCGTGGACTGCCTGCGGGAATTCGGGCAGTATTGCTGGAATGAGAATGCGGCGGGCGATGTGCCGAGAAAGGAGCATGACCATGCGATGGACGATGTGCGGTATTTCGTGAGCACGATTCTGCACGGACGGACGGAACAGGATTTTGCGGCGATGAGTGTGGGACGATGAATCGGAAAAATGCAGGTGCAGGGCGGTCGCCGCCCTGGGTCGGCATAGCCGACAAACTGGACGGGAGGTTGAACATGAATTGGTTTGGTAAGAAAAAGCCCGTGAAGCTGCCGGAAGTGCAGACGGCTGTAAGGGACAGGTCGGACGGATTTCCGGTGCAGCTTTACAGCTATGCGCTGTTTGAACGGGTACGGCGGACGGTGCCGATTGTGGATGCGGCAGTCTCCAAGATTGTACGGCTGATCGGGACATTCCGGGTGGAGTGCGGGGATGCGCACTTGCAGAAGGAACTGGATGCCTTCCTGCGGGAGGTGCCGGTGGGGCTGACGGGACAGTCGGTGTACTGCTTCATAGACAGCTATCTGGACAGCCTGCTTGTGTACGGAAATGCGGTCGGGGAGATTGTGCTGGACAGGCAGGGGAGGCGTATTGCCGGGCTCTGGAACGGGAAGGTCACGGATGTGGGGGTGCGTGCGGGGAAGCATCCGCTTGAACGGCAGTATGTTCTGCGGACAGAGGACGGCTTTGCTGTGCTGCCGCATCCGGAACGGATTCTCTTTACGGCTCTGCGGCCGCCGGAGGGCGGGGTCTACGGCGTTTCGCTGTTGCAGGGGCTTCCGGTATTTGCGGATGTGCTGCTGAAAATCTATGACTGCGTGGGACAGAACTTTGAGCGTGCCGGAAATGTGCGCTATGCGGTGTCGTACAAGCCTTCTGCGGATCCGGGGGAAATGGCCTATGCCGGGGAACGTGCACAGGCCATTGCGAAGGAGTGGAGCGAGGGCATGCAGGCCGCAAAAAGAGGCGAGATACGGGATTTTGTCTCCGTCGGGGATGTCAGCATCCGGGTGATCGGGGCGGAAGGGTCGATGCCGGCAACGGAAATTCCGGTGCGGCAGATTCTCGAACAGCTCATTGCCAAGCTCTCGATTCCGCCCTTTCTGCTGGGGCTGAACTGGTCCTCGACGGAGCGGATGTCGGCGCAGCAGGCCGATATCCTGACCTCGGAGCTGGAATACTACAGGCGGCTGCTGGAACCTGTGATCTGTCGGATTGCCGGGGCCTTTCTGCGGCTGCGGGGCGTGTATTCGCCCGTGCAGGTGAAATGGGACAGCATCAATTTGCAGGACGAGGTTGAGCTTGCAAAGGCAGAACTCTACCGGGCACAGGCTGCGGCGCTGGGGATTCCGCCCGCTGTGGCGGGCGGCAAGGGGACGCTGTCCCCTTGACAATGCCAACAACTTAAGCTTTTTGTCGGCTTGCGCCGACTCAGGAGGGGCTGCTCGCCCCTCCTAAACCACCCTCGGCATAAGCAGACAGC